>QMVM01000143.1 GCA_003661105.1 Methanosarcinales archaeon
CATATCCAGCCACTTGCATCAGTTCCTGACCGCCGCCTCCGCCCTCAAATTCAATCTCGATATCCCCCTCTATCGTAACGCCTTTCAGTTCAAGCACGTTCTCGAGCATTTTGTTAAGATCGGATAGTGTGATGGTGGTAGTTGTCATGCGGGTTTAGAATGAGATTGCGGGTTTATTAAATGTTGCAGATTGTTGGGTTCGGCAGGGGCGGTCTACCGATCGGAAGAGCGGAGGAGCTACTCAGATCGATCATCCACAGCAGCACCGAGGTCGTGCCGATTGATCTGGCATACCGCTGCATCCTTGCTGAGGATGTCTTCGCGCCCATTGATGTGCTGTCATTCGATCGCGCAGACATGGATCGCGGTGCGTGCGGCAGACACCTACAGAGCACGAGAAGAAGAGCCAGCGCAACTTGTGATCAGAGGTGGAATCCCTGCCGGTGCCGTTCCATCGCTTACAATTTCCGAGGGAACCGCTGCCGAGATACCCACAGGCGCGATTGATTCCCCGCGGGCGCTGATGCGGTCGGAATGTTTTTGTGGGGCGGTGGTGCGACTTGAATATTACAGAACTACCAATAAACTACCAAAAACTACCAAATTGGTAGAAAAGTTTATAGATTAGTAAGTTTTCTATCAGACTATGAAAGTTCCGAATAAACCACCGGACGCACGTAATATCCTCGAAAAAAATAGCTGGCAGGTTTTTAAGTTATTAAACGATAAAATGGTCTACGACTTCGTCATAAAGTGTAATCAAGACTATATTCATTGGGATAAACTCCGCTATAAAGAAATACCTAATAAAACAAATCCCAAATACATATGGGTTCTTATTAAGATATTTCGCTCACAGCAGTTTAAACCAATTAAATTTAATGATTGGGTATTTAAGTATCTTCTTTTGAATGATGCACAGAGGAAACTCCATCTTATGGATAAAGGCACGGCAGGCCACTTAGAAACCGGTTTGGAATCTGTCAACACAGGAGGGAGAGGTCGTTATATCATCAGTTCATTGATGGAGGAGGCAATTGCTTCAAGTCAGTTAGAGGGAGCCGCCACAACCAGAAAAATTGCAAAAGAAATATTACGATTAAAGAGGAAGCCTATAAACTATTCTGAGCGGATGATTGTCAATGGTTATGAAACCATGCAAAAAATGACAAAAATGAAAGATAGAACCTTAACACCTGAAATAATTCTTAAATTACATAAAAATATTACAAAAGACACTCTCGAAGATAAAAATGATGAAGGTCGTTTCAGAGACAATAATGAAATTTTTGTTGGAGACTCTCTGGAATACGGGAAGATTTACCATACCCCTCCGGATTATAAAAAAATAAATGGTTTGATGGAAGATTTTTGCGAATTTGCAAGCAATGACGAGGGGGAGTTCATTCACCCGGTGGTAAAAGGAATTATTCTTCATTTCCTAATTGGTTATATTCATCCATTTAGTGATGGCAACGGAAGAACTGCAAGAACAATTTTTTACTGGTATGTGCTCTCAAGGGGGTACTGGTTATTTGAATATATGTCAGTTTCCAGGATTATTTTACGCTCGAAAACGAAATATGGTTTAGCATATCTTTATACCGAGACTGATGAAAATGATCTTACGTATTTTATTAATTATAATTTAGATTCAATTGATGAAGCACTTCATGATATGGAAGCATATATTAGTAAAAAACAAAAGGAATATTCAGAAGCTCTTGACTTAATTCAAGGTATCAACGATATAAATTCACGTCAAGCAGAAATACTTAAAAATTTCATGAGACGCCATGAGAAAAATTTTGTTATCAACGAAATAATGACAACCTATAATGTAGCTTATGACACTGCACGTAACGATCTCTTACATTTGACTGAGTTAGGATATTTAGAAAAGACTAAGATTAAGAATAAATTTGTATTTAAATTATCAAAACATGATATCAGTAGCTAATTTGCTAAATAATTTTCTTTCATAAATTCTCCAATGAATATTAATCGCATCGTATGCCATTATCATCCACACCCACACCCACCCTCATTCATCCCAGTACACAACCTCCCGCCCGCGGATGCTTCATCTCTTTAGAGCGGGGTTTGGTAACCCCATGGAATACATTGGGGCAACCTATTTGTTTGGAAGTCCCTTACTCCATACAATGACAAACCGGAAGGAATTTCACGAGTTGATACCGATCGAAAGAGCGGAAGAGCTACTCAGATCGATCATCCGCAGCAGCACCGAAACCGTGCCGATTGATCTGGCATACCGCTGCATCCTTGCTGAGGATGTCTTCGCGCCCACCGATGTGCCGTCATTCGATCGTGCGGACATGGATGGCTACGCGGTGCGTGCGGCAGATACATACAGTGCGCGGGAAGAAGAGCCGGTGCAACTTGTGATCAGAGGCAGAATCCCTGCCGGTGCCGTTCCGTCGCTTACAATTTCCGAGGGCACCGCTGCCGAGATCTCCACAGGCGCGATGCTTCCTGCGGGCGCTGATGCGGTCGTAATGGTTGAGTACACCAAGGAAGGTGAATCTTCGTCTTCGGTCTCGATTTACAGGGCGGTCCACGTATTCGAAAATGTCATGCGGGCTGGAGCCGACATCCGGGGCGGAACGCGGGTGCTTCCAAAGGGTACGCTTCTCGGATCGCGCGAGACCGGCGTTCTTGCAGCCATCGGAGTCTCGCATGTCCGGGTTCGCTCGCTTCGTATCGGAATAATCTCGACCGGAAACGAACTCGTTCCTGCGGGCGAGAAACCGGAGCCGGGACAGGTATGTGATGTGAATGCGCATACAATAGCTACTGCGGTGCGCGAATGCGGGGCAACTCCGGTTGCTTATGGGATTGTTTCAGATGACGAAAAAAAGACGGTGGAAGTTCTCAGAAGAGCCATTTCAGAGTGCGATCTGATCCTCACATCCGGAAGCACGTCTGCCGGGTCTGGAGATATCATGCCCCGCATCCTTGAGGAATGCGGAGAGGTGCTCGCGCACGGGATCAATATCAAGCCCGGTAAGCCGATGATAATAGCGAAGATGGAAAAACCAGTCATAGGGCTTCCCGGTTTCCCAACATCGGCACTGAGCATGTTTTATTATCTGGTAGCTCCGCGAATACGCGATGTTCTCGGATACGTTGCAGGTGTAGCAGCGAGACCGCGGCAGGCCGTGCTCGGATCAATGATCCAGTCGGTGGGAAGGCACCAGCTCCTGCCGGTGGCGATGGTGAGGGGGATGGCGTATCCCGTGATCAAGGGTTCAGGCGCAATCACCGCGCTTGCATCCGCGGACGGGTTTATCGAGATTCGTCCCGAGACCGAGATCATGGAAGCAGGAGAGACAGTCGTTGTTACGCTCTTTGGGGATGCGGCTGCAAATGATCTTGTATTCGCGGGAGCTGCGTGCGATGAAGTAAATCGGATCGTGGAGATGCTGCCGTTTCGTGTACGGATGATCCACACTGGCGTTGCCGCTGGAATCGATGCTCTACGAAACGGAATAGCAGATATTGCAGGAATCCCTCTTTCCGAAGATGAACTGCTTGATATGGATGGCGTTTCGGTCATACATGAATTTCTGCACGGGGGTGATGCATACACGCTCATCGTGCGTCATGACCAGATCGGTTCTGAGAATGTAAAATCGTTTCTTTCGGCTATATCTGATTCGTTTAAGGAATGATCGGATTTTTAGACAGTGTCCTTTCGCAGCAAAATTCGGTAGTGCCCTAATCTACATAGTTTACCATAACATGCAGTATACGGGAACATGGAAACTATTGGATCGACGAAATCAGCGTAATCTGCGTTAATGGCAACGCCTTTGCTGTCACAGTCAGTGGCTAAAAACTTTTGTAAGCCACTGATTAATACGGATGAACACAGATTGCCGGTTTCTGTATCGGTAAACCTTTTTTAAAACTCCGTATGATATTGAGTATATGCACATAATCATCATGGTGGATACATGGCACGGACTCTGTTATTTCCATTAACTATCCCAGATTGGCACACTACCCAAAATTCGGGGGTCGTGTCACACCCGGCATCTCGACAGTTTTTTATAGATCGGCACACAAGTTCGGCATATATGTCGCAATGGAAAGAGACGCTGGAACGGATCGGGCTTGCACTTGGAATCTCGATGCTGCTTGGAATGCTACTACTGCAGGGCTTTCGACCTGCTGTTGCCAACGGTGTCGGTGTACTGCTCGGACCGCTGACTACTATTCTGCCGATTCACATCACGCTCTTTGTGATGGCTGCAATCACTGGACTCTATGCTTCGCTTATCCAGAAGTACACCATCGACTGGGAACTGATGCGCACATTCTCTGAAAAGATGAAAGGGTTTCAGAAAGAATATCGGGAAGCACAACTCGCAGAGAACAAACAGAAGTTAAAGAAACTTGATGAGAAGCGTGCTGCCATGATGGGCGATCAGGGCAAGATGATGAAACAGCAGTTCAAACCGATGGCATACATCAGCATCATCTCGTTACCGCTCTTCTTCTGGGCGTACGCATACGTCGGCAACCATCCGGATTTCACCA
This sequence comes from Methanosarcinales archaeon, assembly GCA_003661105.1. Classification (GTDB taxonomy): domain Archaea; phylum Halobacteriota; class Methanosarcinia; order Methanosarcinales; family Methanogasteraceae; genus Methanogaster_A. The sequence goes on from QMVM01000143.1 coordinate 4,567, forward strand.
TAGTATTTCCGTTCTGGGGCGTAAAATCACTTGTAGAGCCTGCTTTTCTTGGCATCCAGTACTGGATCGTCTGGTATATGATATGCTCTCTACCAGTCAGTCAGGTGATCAGGAAGGCGCTCGATATCGGCGGAGCATGATCCGATGCTCGGTATCATCACTGGCACAAACCTGATTGGAGATGAGTTCAAGGAAAGGAGTGGCAGGAAGAAGACCATTCATACCAGATACGGTGATGTGGAGATTTTTGAGGGGAGTGGTGCCGCCTTCCTGCCGCGCCACGGCATTACCATGGATACACCACCGCACCGGATAAACCACCGCGCAAACATAGCGGCACTCAAAGAATCGGGCGTGGATGGCGTGATATGCGTATGCTCGACAGGCAGTCTGAATCCAGAGATACCGCCCGGTACGCTGGTTGTCCCGCAGGACTACATAAACTTCGGAATGCCAATGACATTCTACGACGATGAGATACGGCATATCGTACCAGCTCTCGACGAGGGATTGCGGAGCAGGATTGTCGAGGCGAGTCACGGAAAGGATGGGGGAGTCTATGTGCAGATGCACGGACCCAGATTCGAGACAAAGGCAGAGATTAGAGTTCTCATGCAGTTCGCTGATATCGTCGGCATGACACTGGCAAACGAGGCAACCCTCTGCTGCGAGGCAGGAATCCCCGTTGCAGCGCTCTGCACGGTCGATAACTATGCAAACGGTGTTGCCGCGCAGGAGCATGGCTTGAGCTATGAGGCGATCATCGGAAGTGTTGAGAGGAACCGCGAGATGGTCACAGAGATAATCACGAGTCTGATCAGATGAGTCTACTCCTGAGAGATACCGAGAACTACGGAAACGTCTATATCGAGAACGGCACGATCGTTGAGATCGGATGTGCCGCATATGACGCGGATACTGTTATTGACGCGAAGAGAAAGGCACTTGTGCCCGGCTTTGTGAACACGCACACCCACGCAGCGATGACGCTCTTTCGCGGGTATGCCGATGATCTTCCTTTGCAGACGTGGTTACAGGATTGGATCTGGCCA
>QMVM01000144.1 GCA_003661105.1 Methanosarcinales archaeon
TCCAAAGTAGCAACAGCACCCGCAGAGGTCATATTCATCCGTGACCGTCTTGTTAAATGTTAGATCAACCGTGCGGAGCTGGGATGCGAACTTATCATGAGATTCCGCGCCGAACACACCTTTTCCATACTCGTACCCGTTCCAGTACAGGTACACATCGGACAGATCCTTATCCTCCTTCCATGCAGATGCATAAACAGCGAGATTTACGCCGTTTCCGTACGTTCCTGGCTTGCTTGAGAATATCCGTGCTCCACCGCTACCGGCAGTTCCGGTTCCGGTTCCGGTTTCAGTTACACCCCCTGCCTCATCCACATCTCCACCCCCTGCTTCTACCCCTCCTGATGCATGTTTCTTGATGTAATTCATGTCATCTGGCTCGTCAAGTATGGATATCTCCCGTATTGCCTCATCAAGGAACTCTACGCAGTTATAAAAGCAGTCCCGCGTGATTCCGCTCACCCTGATTGTGACATCGATCCTCGGGCGGCTAAGTTCCTCAAGCGGGATGATTTTGTATCCATTCACCCGACTACCATCCCAGATTGGCTCGCAGCCTACGAGGTGCATGATCTGCGCAAGCTGCTCCCCGTCCGCCCACATAATGTCAGATGCCATCCAGTACATCGCGATATTCTCCGGAATCTTGCCATGCTCTTCCACGTACCTGGCAATCACGCCGTCTGCAAGCTGCGCCCCTATCCTCCACGCTGCCTTTGTCGGTATCTTGAACGGATCGAGCGAGTAGAAGTTCCTTCCTGTCGGGAGAATCTCAGGTTTCCCCCTCGTTATGAGTCCGGATGGTCCAGGCTCGATGTATCCGGCATCAAAGCCGTGGAAGAGCGCACCGATCTCATCGGATGCATCGATCGCTGAAGAGATGGTGCGGATCTTCTCTGCAATCGGGGAGATCGCAGACATAGGCCGGTCCGGATTATTTAATCGGTCTTTGAATACCTCTTTTGCGATCTCATGATCAGGGCGCGGGTCAGGTTCTATGAACCGTCTTATCAGTTCCTTTCCAAGAGAATCGATCTCTGAAAAGTCATTAGTAACCTCGATATCCGCTCCGATCATGCCAGATACCGCTTTTCGCAGTTCGGAATCATACTTAAGTATCGAACCCATCAGTTCGACCTTCCTGTCGCCTTTCGGGATACTCCCAAATGTATGCATCCCACCAGGTATCTGGCTGTTATAGATGCGGCTTATCATCTCGTGCGCAGCATCGACGATTTGCTCAAATGTCGCTCCCTCTTCCACCAGTCTTTCGAGGTGTATATCCACAGAGAGTTTCGTGCTAATGAGGAGATCCGTTATCACGTGCTCTGCGGCATGGGCTCTCCCTTTGTCGGTCTCTTTTGTCTTCTTGTACTCTGCGATCTGGTCTTCCAGCTCCTTTAACTCGCCGTAGACGCCGCTTTCCGTCATGACAGTCTGCGCATGATCGATCAGTGTTGCATAACTCCGCCTCTTTGCAATCGTGCCTTCAGGAGGATTGTCAGAGTTGTAGATGTACAGATGCGGGATATTTCCGATCGCAATATCGGGATAGCAGCTTTCTGAGAGCGCAACTGACTTTCCTGGCAGGAACTCAAGGTTTCCATGCGTCCCGACATGCACGATCACATCAGCACCAAACTCGTTTTCGAGATACCGGTAGGTAGCCATGTACTGGTGCGGCGGCGGGATCTCAGGGTCGTGCAGAATCTTGCAGACAGTCCCATCGCACCTCGATCCGGCACATCCGCGCTTTGGCTGGATGCAGACCACCGCGTTTCCAAACGTTACGCCGGTCACAACAATCTTACCGTCGTAGACCATCGCAGCAGGAACGCCGTCTTTTGCCTCTCCCGGCGGGTTGCCCCAGACCTCGCACATCCGTGCCCTGACATCGGGCGCAAGTGTGCCGAACCACTCCTCGTACTCCGCCTTCGTAACCATCGCAAGAACTCCGCCGCTCTTAACGATCTCGTCAATTGTGGTCCACCGAAACTCTGCGATCGCTTTTTTGCTCATGATCGTCTCGATCAGTTCCTTCCCGCTTTCAGGCGGATTGACCGAGTATCCACTCTCCTTCATCTGTCCGAGTATCCTGGAGACGCTCTCAAGAGTGTCGAGATGTGCGCCTGCTCCGATCGTCGCCTCGAGACCCGCACACGGGCTGTTGTGCAAGATAAATGCAACCTTCCGCTTCTGCTGTGGTTTTTCTTTAAGTGCGATCCAGCTCCTGACCCGGTTTGCGACCTTTTTCACTCGATCCTCGATTGCGACGTGCATCTCAAGCTCGGTCCCGTGCGCCTCTCCGGGTGTCGCAACCCCGATGATGATCGGCTCGATCACGCCCTCGAACTCAGGCATCGCAACGCTCCACCCGATCTCGGTACTGCCAAGCCCATGAAGATCCGCGCTCCACCCTTCTTCAGTCGCATGGTACGCCATCAACGGGTGGAATACCGGCACATCGAGTCTTTTCAGCACATCCACAGATCCCGCATCATCATCCCCGAGATTGAATACCGACTGGAGGTTTATGAGCGCGTCAATCCCGTGGGAATCCATGAAGAACTCTTCGATTACCTCCCGATCGGATCTGGAGCCGAGTTCGGCATCACCGATCCCGTGACAGAATACCGGAATCACACAGGAGTCTTTCTCAAGTTCGCGGACCAGCGAGTTCACGATCTCGATATCCCCGCTTTCCAGGTAGCTCCGGTTGAAGAGGATTCCCACAGTATTCTTCGATTCTTCAGGTTTGTACCATTTTAGATACTCTCCGAGTCCTCCGAAAGCCCTGTCCGCATCCGGATGGTAGACTCCCTGCCAAAGCGTATCTTTGGGTGGGGCGTACTCGTAATCCATTCCCAGAACCTCTTTTCCTATGTACCGAAGCATGTTCTCTATGTTTTCTGATCCGCCATAGACGTGGTAGGCATTGACCGTCGCTGTGACCTTTAAAGGGACGTTTGAAAGCTGCCAGAACGATGGATCGTAGCCAAAGGAGATTATAGGGACGTCCCGCTCCAGTCTTTTAATGATCTCGTCCCAGATCCAGTCGTTTGTCGGTCGCAGTAGGACGACATCCGCATCTCCAAGCATCTGTATACAACGCTCTCGCTTCTCTTCATCCTCCAGATCGCGCGGAGTCCATGCGTCAAGCGCAATCTTGAGTTTCGCAGACGCCTCCGCAAGGAGCGGTACGTCGCTCCCCCATGTTATCGATGTCAGTTTCATCCGTAACTCCGGATTGAATGCAGTTCTGTCAGCAGTTCCTGCTCGGCTGTGGCGATCTCGCATACCTGCCCTGCCGAGAGTTCTCCAACCGAATAGTACCTGCCGCCAGCGTGCTCTGCGATAGCCTTGCAGTATCCAAGCTGCATCTTCACAAATGACCTGCCAGCAGCTTCGGTATCAAGAACAACGACGTGAATTCCCGCAGATCTCGCGTCTTCTGCGATCCCAAGTAGTTCTTCTTTGACCCCCCCGTCCCCGAGTGCTACATTCGCACGCCCGTCCGAGATCAGAATCATTATCGGAATCGTCTCCTTGTTCTTCTTTAGCTCTGCAAGTAGCAGTTTTAGTCCTGCAATTAGACCGGCAGAAAGCGGCGTCTTCCCGCCCGTCGGGAGATCGTAAAGCTGCTTAAATGCGAGATCAGCGCTTCGAGAAAGCGGGAGCAGCACATCAGCAGCATTGCCGCGAAACGCAACCATCCCCAGCCGATCGCGCTGCTGGTATGAGTCCAGAAGGAGCGAGAGCACTGCACCTTTTGCGCTCTCCATCCGGTTCGACGCACCCATTGAGCCTGACGCATCCACCACAAAGAGGGTTGCGGTGGATACCTTCCCGACCCTGATCTTCTCTCTTACGTCCTGATCCCTGATGCAGATGGCTGCCGCCCCCTCCTCGCCTGTACACCGCTCCCTCTGGTGCGGCGCAGCAGCGCAGATCGTGGCGTCGATCGCGATATCGGTTGGTCTGCCGCGGGGCAGGGTGTGGCGTGCGTATCTGCCACGGTTATACAGCGCAAGCGTTGGAATCCTTCGCCCTGATGTCTTTCTGCGGTACGTCCTGTCTCGCTTCTGCTTCGGTCTCACGACTCCGGCATCGATCGGGCTTCCAACCTCAAAGACTGGCTCCTGCGACGTAGCCCCCTCATCTCCGGAATCAGGCGGATCCTGCATCTCCTGCTGACCTTGTCCAGGGTCATGCTCGTGCTTGTGTTCATGCTCATGCTCCTGCGTGTGTTCGTTCTCGTGCTTCTGTTCGGGTTGCTCGCTCTCCTCGTCCGGTTTCTGCGTCTCTTCGTTCTTCTCTTCACTCTTCTCTTCCATCATGCGGTCGAGTTTCTCGGTATCGAGTTCTGGCGGCTCAAACGGTTTCTTTCGCATCCTGTGAGGCAGCGCAAGTTCCATCGCTTCCTTTATGTCACTGAGCGTGACCTCGGTACGGCTGTCGAATGCCGCAATCGTCTTTGCGGTTCTCGTGACAACGATCTCTGCCCTGTGCGTCCTGACGCCAAGTTCGATGCATATCTCGGCAGTGGTTCGCAGGAGCTCGTCGCTGATCCGGGAGTCCGGAAGAATCGTTTCTGCCCTTGATATCTTCTTACCAAGCTCCCTCTGCGAATCCTCACAACTCTTCCTGAAACCCTCAGGATCGGCATCAAACTTCTCTGCAACCTTCACGATCGCAACACGCTCGTCCACGTCGCTTAAACTCTCGACATTCGCCTGCAACCCGAACCGATCCAGCAACTGCGGCCGTAACTCACCTTCCTCGGGGTTCATCGTCCCGACGAGAATGAACCTTGACGGGTGGCTCACGCTGATCCCTTCCCGCTCGACCACATTCACAGCCATCGCAGCTGAATCCAGGAGAACGTCTGCGACATGGTCGTCAAGGAGGTTGATCTCATCGATATACAGGATGCCGCGATTTGCTGCGGCAAGGATTCCGGGTTCAAGTGCCCTTATCCCTTCCTTTATCGCTTTCTCGATGTTAAGCGTGCCAACGACCCGATCCTCTGTACAACCGAGCGGCAGATCGACGACCCGTCTCTTTCTGGTCGCGATATCGAGTTTTCCGCCGTTTGCTGCACTCTCGTAGCAGATATCGCACATCTCATCAGGGTTATCAGGGTTACAATTAAACGGACAGTTTCTAACCACCTCGATCACGGGAAGCAGTTCTGCAAGAGCCCGAACCGCTGTTGACTTCGCGGTCCCCTTCTCGCCCCGTATCAGAACGCCCCCGATCTTTGGGTTTATGGCGTTTAGTATCAGTGCTTTTTTCATCCTCTCCTGCCCGACAATTGCTGTGAATGGCAGTATCTGTCTTCTTATGTGGTGCATCCCTTTGCCTCCGTTTGACTGCTCTTGCGAGACCGGTCTGTTTGTTATTAATCTCGATTGTCCGTATCGTATTTTATGACGGTAATCGCAAAGGTAACACTGAAGGATTGCTATTTAACAGTTTCGTGGCATCAGCCCAACCCCGCCCGGATTCCGGGGCGGTCCCGCAATTCGAAACTACAATAAAAAGAATCCTTTATGAATGGTTATACAAAAAATAAGCATCTGATTTCGAAAGATGTCAGATATCCA
>QMVM01000145.1 GCA_003661105.1 Methanosarcinales archaeon
ATACCAATGTCCTGACTGTGGGGCGGTCATGGGTCGGGATCACAACGCCGCAATCAACATCAAAAACAGATATGTACGGGCGGACTGCCCGGAATTAACGCCTGTGGAGAAAGGTTGCACGAGCAACCGCTATGAATCAGGAAGCCCCGTTACTTGTAGCGGGGAGGACGTCACGCCACATCACCAGATCTTTCTTCTTCTTCAAACGCTTCATGGTGATGGATCGACAGAGCAGAGAGCAAATGTATAATATGAAAGACAGTGAGATATTGGTAATGCCCGCAAAAGCTATCCCCCAGCCAGATAATCACTAAAGCAGAAATGAAGATCGCAATCACAGGCAAAGGCGGCGTTGGGAAGACAACGCTTGCAGGCACACTCGCCAGAATATTCGCAGAAGATGGCTTCTCGGTCCTTGCGATCGACGCTGACCCTGACATGAATCTCGCGTCTGCAATCGGCATCAGAAACCCGCCTGCCCCGCTCACTGAACATAAGAGACTGATCGAAGAGCGGGCAGGCACCGGCATGGGTGGCGTCTTTAAATTAAACCCGAAGGTGGACGACATCGCCAGGCGGTTCGGCACAACCGAACACGGTGTCTCGATGCTTACAATGGGGACCATTGACACAGGCGGATCAGGATGCGCGTGTCCTGCATCTTCGCTCCTGCGTGCGCTGCTGCGTCATCTGCTGCTCCGTGAGTCAAGCATCGTGATCCTTGACATGGAGGCTGGAATAGAGCATCTCGGGCGCGGAACCGCCCGCGGGGTCGATCTGATGATCGTGGTGGTCGAGCCCGGCGCGAGATCGATCGAGACTGCTGCGCGGATACAGAAGTTGAGCAGGGAGATAGGGGTTCCGAGACTCTCTGCTGTTGTCAATAAGACTGGCAGGCGCGATGATCTCGGTACAATCAGCGCACATCTGAATGAACTTGGAATTCCTGTGATCGGTGCGATTCCGTACGATGAAGCTCTGATACAGGCGGATATGAGCGGCAGGGCGCCGTATGATCTGGGCGGCGATGCGGTTTTGGCGATCAGGAGGATAAGGGATGCGATCGTGGCATCAGAGCAATCGTGATTGACGCATCGAAGAGTTGCTCATCAGGTCAGAAATGGACTTTGAGTTGGGGGGGTCGCCATATACAAAAACCACCCCTCTGCCAGAACACCCCTGCAACGCATGAGCCCCTCGAAAGGTTAATATGCATCCGATAACAAGATCATGAAGCACAACCACCGGATGCTCCGATAGTGTAGCTCGGCCAATCATGCGGGGCTCTCAATCCCGCGACTCGGGTTCAAATCCCGGTCGGAGCATGGTGAAAACCTTTAATATCAACAGAACGCACTTACATATAAACCAAACAGGAGGAAAATATGGCAGCAGAAAAGCCACACATGAATCTGGCAGTCATCGGACATATCGATCATGGAAAATCGACACTTGTCGGACGATTGCTGTATGAGACCGGAACCATACCAGCGCATGTCATCGAGAAGTACAAAGCAGAAGCCGAAGAGAAAGGAAAAGGATCATTTGCTTTTGCATGGGTTATGGATTCACTGAAAGAAGAGCGAGAGCGGGGTATCACTATCGACATCGCACATAAAAGGTTCGATACCGCTAAATACTACTACACCATCGTGGACTGTCCTGGTCACAGGGACTTTGTCAAGAACATGATCACCGGTGCATCACAGGCAGATGCCGCGATTCTGACCGTAGACGCAAAAGATGGGGTTATGGAACAGACCAAGGAGCATGTATTCCTGGCAACAACACTTGGAATCAACCAGCTGATCATCGCAGTCAACAAGATGGATAGTGTTAATTACAGCGAGGATCGCTATAGTGAGGTGAAGGAAGATGTCAGCGCCCTCCTGAAGATGGTTGGGTATAAGCTGGACGGTGTAAACTTCATACCAACTTCCGCGCTCTTCGGCGCAAACATAGCCGAATTGAGCAAGGATACGCCATGGTACAAGGGACCGACCATTCTCGAAGGTCTTGACCGGTTCACAGCACCTGAGAAGCCGACAGGTCTGCCACTGCGCATTCCTGTGCAGGATGCATACACAATCTCTGGTATCGGAACCGTTCCTGTCGGGCGTGTCGAGACCGGAGTCATGAAACCCGGGGATAAGGTAACATTCATGCCAAGCGGAGCATCAGGTGAGGTAAAATCGATCGAGATGCACCACGAGGAGATCTCGGAGGCGCTTCCTGGAGATAACATCGGATTCAATGTCCGTGGTATCGGCAAGAAGGATGTGAGGCGGGGCGACGTTGTCGGTCCTGCAAGCAATCCGCCAACAGTTGCTGATGAGTTTACAGCACAGATTGTAGTACTCCAGCATCCGTCTGCGATAACGGCAGGGTACACGCCGGTCTTCCACTGTCACACGGCACAGACTGCATGTACATTCTTATCGATTGATAAGAAACTCGATCCGCGCACCGGACAGGTTGCTGAGGAGAATCCCACATTCATAAAGGCAGGGGATGCGGCTATCGTCACGATCAAGCCAACGAGGCCTATGGTCATCGAGTCATACAAGGAGATTCCGCAACTAGGGCGATTCGCTATACGCGATATGGGATCGACCATCGCTGCTGGTATGTGTATCAGCACCAAGAAGCGATGATCGCTTCTCCCATTTTTTTGGAGTCAAATGAGTCATAAAGCCAGAATACGGTTATCAGGCACAAATCCGGTAGAACTGGATACCGTCTGTGGACAGGTCAAGAGTATAGCGGAGCGGACCGGCATCGAGATCGCAGGTCCGATTCCACTGCCAACCAAGAGATTAGTGGTCCCTGTTCGGAAGAGTCCGGACGGCGAGGGCACTGAGACATGGGATCACTGGGAGATGCGGGTGCACAAGCGCCTGATCGACCTTGCAGCTGATGAGCGGGCGCTGCGCCAGTTGATGCGCATCAACGTCCCGAACAATGTTAACATAGAGATCGTGCTTGAGAATTGATCTTTGGTTGATGCCAAAGGCATGGCACGACCATAACCACGGGATTTGCACCTCGTGGTTCTATACTTATCTTATGTGGCAATGCCCCGCCCTGCTGGCGGTGGCATCGATGCATCATTACGATTACTACGGGTTGCTTTGATCCGGTGTCGGCGTCATGTTTATGGCCCCCGCGTGAACCGAAGTAATATATGACACACGGCTCAATCAATAATCTACCATAATAAATGAGGTTAATCCAAATGATGTTAATCGGAGAAGCACTGATCGGTGAGGCGCCCGAACTTGCGCACGTTGATCTGATAATCGGAGAGAAGACAGGCCCAGTCGGGCAGGCGTTTGCGACCGGGATGACGCAACTATCAGGAGGGCACACCCCGCTCTTATCAGTCATCCGCCCGAACCTGCTCACAAAGCCTGCATGCCTGATCGTCCCAAAGGTCACTGTGAAAAATATGGAACAAGCATCGCTCATCTTCGGTCCTGCGCAGGCGGCGGTCGCAAAGGCGGTTGCGGACGCTGTTGAAGATGGAATCATCCCGGAAGAGCAGGCAGAGGAGCTTGTAATCGTTGCAAGCATCTTCATCCACCCGGACGCAAAGGACTACAACCGGATCTACCGGTATAACTACGGCGCGACGAAGCTTGCGCTTGCACGTGCGATGGACGGATTTCCCGGGATCGAGACGGTTCTTGATGAGAAGGATCGCGGCGCACATGCGATCATGGGATTCAAGGTCTCGCGTCTGTGGGATCCGCCATATCTGCAGGTCGCTCTTGACAATCCGGACATCGACCAGATACTGCACGTCGTGAAAACGCTTCCTGATAGCGACCACTTGATCCTTGAGGCGGGAACGCCGCTTATCAAGCGGTACGGCGTGGATGTCATCGCAAGACTCAGGGAAGTAAAGCCGAATGCGTTCATCGTTGCCGACTTAAAGACGCTTGATACAGGCAATCTCGAGGCACGCATGGTTGCCGATGCAACCGCTGATGCTGTCGTGATATCTGCGCTCGCACCAATCCCGACTATTGTGAATGCAATTCGAGAGGCGCACAAGACCGGGATCTATGCCATCATCGACACGCTGAACTTGCCGGATCCGCTGCCGTTGTTGCGTGAACTTGGAGAGATTGGGGCTCTTCCTGATGTCGTCGAACTGCACCGTGCGATCGATGCCGAGAAGACCGAGTACCAGTGGGGCAGCATCCCTGAAATCAAGGCACTCTCAAGTAAGATTCTGGTTGCGGTTGCTGGCGGCATCAGGGCAGATACTATAAGAGCTGCCAGGGACGCAGGAGCCGATGTCCTCGTGGTCGGGCGTGCTATCACAAATGCGAAGGATGTGCGGCAGGCAGCCGAGAGGTTCATAGAAGGGCTATCAAAAGAGGAGATCGATCAGTTCAGGGTGATGACCGACTTCTGATTCCTTTATGCGGGCGGGCAAAGTGCGAAAGCGTAAAAGTGCGCTCCGGATGCACCCGCCTGCTTATTATTGTAACCGCGGCAGGCGGTGCAAGCGGGAGTGACAGGGACACAGGCACCGACATCATGCGACGTTTTGACACATACGGAACCGCTTGAGGGGACTATGGGTATGAGATGTGGAGGGAGAAACGACTTTACGTGGATCGCCCGGTAAAGATGAGCGCTGAGTTAGCCGAGATATTCAGAATCTTGAAAATCGGGGTACCGCGATATGATGTGAAGCTGGAGCCTTGTCCGTACAACGTGGAATAAGTGCGAAATTGAGTATGTTTCGGTGGGTCGAATGGTAGCGGTTTTGGGTTGGAGTTGGTCTTTGGTTTCTCTGTCTTCGGAGGGGATGATGAACTGGTTCCGCTGAAGGAACTTACAGAGGGCCGGGACACCGTACTCGCAGGAATATCTAAGCCTGCTTTCGAGGCGAGGTGTGCTGGATGCTGTGAAGATCCGGGGATGTGACATGCATCAAGGCGGGCGGTGAGGTGGTATGTAAAGGGGCATGAGCGGCACAGGTGAAGCCCCTCCCCCTAATCACCCGTGAAGAAGTGCGAAGCATTCGGGGGTGCGGAGGTCGGGTGTTGATGTGAGTGTAGGTAGATAAGCGAGGTTTGGGTGGTTGTGGTCTTTACTGCCCCCTCTCCTATTTTCATACGCCCTTGAACCACCATAATCCCCTCTAAAGTCGATTATTATGAATTTTTCCGTATAGAATTTTCAGATATCTTTACCGGTTCTGGTAATGCGGTGTAACAAACCACTTCACTCCACGCGAAAACTTCTTTTACACCGGTAACAGATGGTTGAGATGATGACAAGGGTGATAATATGAAGATGATGATACACGTTTCATCGGCGGTTCATGATCCTGTGATCGCGAGAGCGATTCTTGAAACCGGTGTCGAGATCAATGTCGACCGCGCAAACATCGATGCAACGAGCGGCGAGATTGTGCTGGAGGTGCCTGCCGACTCCTGCGCCCGCGTTGCGACTGCATTCGAACGTCAGGGAGCATCAGTCTCTGTACTCGAACACCCGATCATCCGGGACGATGCCGAATGCGTACACTGCGGTGCATGCATCAGTGTCTGCCCGGTTCAGGTCTTCTCATTTAA
>QMVM01000146.1 GCA_003661105.1 Methanosarcinales archaeon
GAGGGAGATTATTTTGCATCATGTTCCTTCTTTGCATATGTTTTCGATAGGCTGATCACAACTATGTAGATAATCAAACATCTCCCAATTATTTATTTCTTTTGTCATCATGTATGCCGTTTATTTGCTCACATCTCCGACCATAACATACACAGGATTCATCGGCTTAAACGCGGTCCCTACCCCCTCAAAGCGTGCTTTACCTATATACCTTGCTACGGTGTCCGATTCGTAAGACAAGTATACCCTCCATGGTTCTGGTATATATAATACGATAATCGCCTACGCGGTATTTGAACAGCCCTTTGAATTGTCCGGTAAGGGGCTGACCACTGTTTGGATTTTCAGACAAATTCGTTTCCAATTGATTGAGTATCCGCCCAGCCATGCTCTTATCCAATTTTTTTAGATCTCGAACGACCGATGATTTATACTCAATCTTACAAGGCAAGGCGATTCCTCATTTCGTCGCTTGAGATGATCTCGTCATCTTTATCGTTCAAACGTTCTATGGCTACCAGATAGTCAGCATACTCCCGAAGATACGATTCTATAGCCTTACGGATGATGTATGTCTTAGAACGTTCTATAGTCCGGGCAAGACCCTCTAATTCGTACGCAATATCATCAGACAGCCGAATTGAAACAGCAGTTGGCATCTTGAGTCACCAGTGTAAACTGTGGCACTACTGGTATATCAGTGTATCTCCATCCCTATATCTATCGGTACCCCCAACCACAATATACACCGGATTTATTGGTTTAAACGCGGTCTCCCCCGCAAGTTCATATCCTTTCGACACCTGGACGTGAATCACCTCCTCAAATATCCCGAGCGACTTCATGCATCCGATTATCCGGGCAGTGGTCTCGATCCGAGCCGCGTTCGCGACCACCCGCCCACGGACTTTGGCGCAGAGTCCCTTAAGTACGCTCTCGACATTCTTTGTGCCGCCGATAAATGCGCAGTCGATGTGGGCGGGTATATCCATATCCACGATCGCTTCGGACGCCTCGCGGTGAACAAGCGTCACTTTATCAGAGATTCCGGCGGCAGCGAAGTTCTGCTCTGCCACCCCGATGGCTTCGTCCCGGATGTCTATTGCATATACCGTGTCCGCAAATATCGATGCCGCGATTGAGACCGCGCCTGTGCCGCAGCCAATGTCGCAGAAAGTGTCGCCAGGGCGGAGTCTGAGTTTCGCGATTGTGATTGCGATGATCTCTGGTTTGGTTGGGCTTGCTGAGAGCATGGTAAACACCTATTCATATTTTTAAGCAGTTGTCATTGCTTTAAACCACCCCTCAAACTCCCCTTGCATGACAGAGACATGAATGCCCCCGCAATTTCACCGAGTCTATCTTTCTCGCCATATTTCTTCAAGATTCCGTCGATATTCTGATCATATTCGGCAAGCAGTTTTTCAAGGATATTCTTACCCATGGCATCTCCCATTTTTGGCGGCGGTTGTATTTATCACTTGCTTTGAGATCTATAGACTTTTTAATTTGTTTTGGTCTGTTGAAAACATGACACCAACCCGGCAAATACGGATATGATTAGGTGGATGTAATCAGTGAAATAAGTGTTAATCTGTGGCTAAAACAGTATCAGCCACAGATTAATGTAGATGGACTCAGATTAGCGGTGTAAACGACTTTTCAGATCGATAGTGAGCCATTCTAACAGTTGTGGTTGCGTAAGACAATCCGACGTTCCCAGAAAATAATAAAAAGACCCAGATCTAAAACACTTTCACATGTCCGCCCACCACACACCCCACCACACCACATCCCACCACATCACACCACATCACATCACATCAGGGTAGCCCCACACCCGGGTCATGACAACCTCACCCATGCGTTAGACATAAGTCTGAAAAGGGCATTTGTATGATCGGTGAGCAATCATGAGAATCCCAGTAGTCGCAGGGCAGTTCTATCCATCAAATCCCAGAACCTTGAAAAAGGAGATTAAATCATACTTTTCAAGCATACCAATCAATCCGGATCCCGCGATCATGGGCGCGGTCGTGCCCCATGCCGGATACGTATACTCCGGAAGAACGGCCGCGCATGTGTACGCAGCACTCCCGAATGCCGATACCTTCGTGATCATCGGACCAAACCACACCGGATACGGCTCCATAGTCTCGGTATCGTCTGATACATGGAGTACGCCGCTTGGGGCTGTTGATTCCGATCTCGATCTTATCGAGTCGCTTCCGCGGCGCATCATCGATGTCGACGAGAGCGCGCACATGTACGAGCATTCGATCGAGGTCCAGCTACCGTTTCTCCAGACACTTTTCAAGGACTTTAGAATAGTTTCCGTATGCATGGGCTTGCAGGACGAGGAGACCGCACACGATGTAAGCGACGAACTGATGGACGCAATATCGGAGACTGACAGGAAGGTTGTTGTGATCGCATCGTCCGATTTCACGCACCATAAGCCAGCAGCGGTTGCGTATGACATCGATCATTACGTACTTGACCCGCTGCTTGAATTAAACGTCACAGAGTTTTACTCACGGATCAGTGAACGGGACGCTTCGGTATGTGGATACGGTCCGATCGCCGTGATGATGCGGGTCTGCAGGGGACTTGGCGCGAATTCTGCGAGACTGCTTAATTACTCAAACAGCGGAGGGGCTGCGCAGGCGATGGAAAATGTGGTCGGGTATGCAGGCGTTGTGGTTGGGAAGTGACAGGTAACATCTCTTTGAAACCATGCCCAATTTAACATATAGCGGAGTTCGGATGAAAGCGTTCCAAAACTTCACCTGGATTTAAGTATTTGTTCGGTTCACCCATGGTTCTGGCGTGTTTTATCCGGATTTCTTGATCGGAACTCATGCTGCTTGGAAATGCCATAGCTGCCAATATGGTTAAATACTTTACTCACGATTATGCTAATCGTGCGTGAACAAAATCATTTCGTGAACAGAGAACGTGAACTATCCAGTTTACAGGAGGCATTTCGTTCGGACCGTGCTGAACTGATAGTCATCTATGGGCGACGGCGGGTAGGGAAGACCGAATTGATAAAAAAAGCGATTCACGGCAGAAAAGCAGGATATTTCTTTGTTGAACAGGCACTGGAAAAAGATAACCTGGAATCTTTCAAAAAAATTGTTTCGCAGACGCTGGACAACTCTTTGATCGCAAGAGGCGATTTCACATGGGAAGAGTTGTTTGAATTGATAGCCGACGAAGATAAATTAATCATCGCATTCGATGAATTTCCTAACCTTATTTCAGAAAATAAAGCGCTGCTATCCAAATTCCAGAAGATATGGGATGAACTCCTGAAGAACACCACGATCAAACTGATCCTTTGCGGCTCATCCATCTCGATGATGGAGAACTATCTGTTAAATTACAGGAGTCCTTTGTATGGCAGAAGAACTGGTCAGATTTTTGTAAGACCGCTCAAAGCAAGGCATATTCTGGATTTTGGATCCGCTTCGATCGAGGAAGCGGTTGAGATATTCGGAATAACCGATGGCATACCCGAGTACATCAAAGAGGTGTGTTACAGACTTAAGCACGGCGAGAGACTGGACGAAGTGTTTCAGCCAAACAAATCCCTCTTCTCAGAAGCGGAGATATTGGTAAAAAGCGAATTAAGGGAGCCTGCAAGATATTTTAAGATATTGAAAGCCATTGCATTTGGGAATACGAAGTTCGGGGACATTGTGAATTACACCGGTTTTCCCACTTCCACTATTTCCAAATACCTGAGCAATTTGATCAATCTTCATATCGTGGAGGAATCCTATCCCGTACTCGATCCGGCAGAACGGAGAAGAAACAAGCGATACAATCTTTCAGATAATTATTTCGATTTTTATTTCAGGTTTATTCACCCGAATAAGTCGGAGTTGATCTTAAACGGGCAGATCAGTAATTTTGATTTGAATTATAATCGGTATCTTGGAAAAGTTTTCGAAAAATTTTCAAAAGAGGTTCTTGAAGACTATGTCGACATGCTGCCGTTTAAATTCTCGAGGATCGGCAGATGGTGGCACAAGGACGATGAGATTGACATTGTTGCACTTAACGAGGGGACGAAAGAGATTTTGTTTGTGGAATGCAAATGGAAACATCTGGATCATAGAGGCACGAACCGGGTCATCGGATCTTTGAAGGAAAAAGCGAAGCGTTTCCGATGGAACAACGAAAAACGGAAAGAATATTTTGGTATCATGGCAAAGAAGATCGAAGATAAGGAGAACTTTAGAAAGATTGGGTACCAGGTCTTTGATCTGGATGATTTTTAGTCAGGAATAGACGTATGCATATATCATCAGTTTCAGGTCCGGCAATACAATGAAACTCGCAGCACTCATGTCAGGTGGAAAAGATTCATGTTATGCGCTTTATGAAGCGCTGACGGCTGGACATGAGGTAACACATCTTGTTGCGATAAAGCCGCAGAATCCTGATTCGTATATGTATCACTCGATAAACATCGACATCGTGAGATTGATATCACAGGCGTGCGGAATCCCTCTCATCCTGAAGGAATCGCAAGGCAGGAAGGAAGAGGAACTCGACGATCTTTCAGACGCGCTTCAGAGCATCGATATCGACGGCGTCATCGTGGGCGCAATCGAATCGGTGTATCAGGAATCTCGCGTCCGGAAGATCTGCGAAACGCTTCGTATTGCGATGTATGCGCCGCTCTGGCACCGGAATGCAGGTGAACTGCTCAGTGAGATGGCTGCGGTGATGGATATCAGGATCGTTCAGGTTGCAGCAGGCGGGATGGGTGAAGAGTGGCTCGGGGTGCGGATCGGTGAGGGTGCGATACGTGATCTGCAGGAACTTCACAGGAGATACCGCATCCATCTCTGCGGGGAAGGCGGCGAATACGAAACGCTTGTTCTGGACGCTCCATATTTTAAGGAGCGGATCGAACTTGTGGTGACTGAAAGGGTCTGGCACGGGGACCGGGGGGTTCTCAAGGTGCTGGACGCGAGGGTTGTGGGGAAGTGAGCAAAGTATTATACGTACTCGATATCGCAGAAAAATCCAACACTTGTGGACATCCGTGATCCCGTTCTATCCCCCTCATAAACGATATCTATTTGACAGGACAGGACAACCCAGAAACCATGCACCAGATGAAAATTGCGGTCGTTGAGGGTGACGGGATCGGAAAAGAGGTGATTCCAGCCGCTCTTGAAGTGCTGGATGCCCTCGCACTCGATATCGAGAAAGTGCCGGTCGAGATCGGATATGGCAGGTGGAAGCGCACCGGCAGAGCGATGACAGAGGACGATTTTGATATCTTCAGATCCTGCGACTGCATACTCTTCGGTGCGATCACTACACCGCCGGATCCGGAATACAAAAGCGTCCTTGTCCGGATCAGGAAAGAATTCGATCTGTACGCCAATATACGGCCGATTAAGGGCATAATGAACTCCCAGGGCATCGATTTCACAATCGTCCGCGAGAACACCGAGGGCATGTATTCGGGAATCGAAGAGGTTCTGCCTGATGCAGTGCATTCGACAAGGGTCATCACCCGGAGCGGAA
>QMVM01000147.1 GCA_003661105.1 Methanosarcinales archaeon
AAGAAAGAAATGATACTGATTATTGGAATGGTCGCCATACTGGCGATGGTGCCGTCTGCATGTGCAGACGCGATTATTATTGACCATACATGCACGGACCTCTCAGAGATTCCGGATGAGTGGATAGATCAATCGAAGGATAACCTCCACATTGCTTACCAGCATACATCTCACGGCAGCCAGTTGGTCACTGGCATGAACGCGCTTAAAAATTTCCCTGCATTCGGATTAAAGTACGAGTGGTCTGATAGCGGAGCAAGCGGTCTCGATCTGGATGATAAAGGCATACCCGGTGAAAAACCTGATTTGAGTCAGGGCGATTATATTGATGGAAACGGCGTCACTCCATGGGTGACTGCAACTCGGAATTTGTTGAATAGTACTGATAATTACCATGTAAATGTCATTATGTGGTCATGGTGCAGCATCAATGGTCATAATATCTCGCGTTATCTCGAAAACATGGAGATACTTGTTTCTGAATATAGTGCGGGCGGGTCCAATCCAAGAGCTGCAGAACATCCTGTCAAGTTTGTGTTCATGACAGGTCATGCACAAGGGCAGGGTGAAGGTGGTTTCATCCATACTGCAAATGAACAGATAAGGCAGCATTGTCTGGATAATGGCAGAATTTTGTTTGATTTCGCGGATATAGAAAATTATGACCCCGATGGAAATTATTACTATGATAGACCAATGTGGGATGATTTGAACTATACTAAAATATCATATAGGGACAGTAACTGGGGCGTCGAATGGTGTACTGCCAATGTCGGTTCCGAACTTGAGCAATTGACAACAGGAAACAACGTCGAGGGTTACAGCGGTTGCAGTAGCTGCGCACATTGCGGGTTGGCTGGTGCCGGTAACACCATGAATTGTGTGCTCAAGGGCAGAGCCGTCTGGCATATGATGGCACGCCTCGCGGGCTGGGACGGTGGTCAGCCAGAGCAACCGATCTGCGGCGACGTCACTGGTGATGGTAGTATCGATACGGTCGATCTCGTGCTGCTCCTTAAACACTGCATCAACCCCGCCGGCAATCCGATCGCTAATGCGTGTACTGGCGATATCGATGGCAATGGCTACATCAACGTACTCGACGTGCGGCTGCTGATGGGATATCTTGCAAATCCGACAGGGTACTCGCTGAACTGCCTATATGCAGGAGTCTAATCATGAACTGGCAGGCAATCAGAACGCTGGTTCTGCTCGCAACCGCAATGAGCCTGCTAAGCACCGACATCGCGTCCGCAGACACGATTTGTGTGCCTGACGACCGTGCCAGAATCCAGTGGGCTGTGGACAACGCAACCGATGGCGATACAATCATTGTGCAGGATGGCACCTACTCAGAGAACGTGGATGTGAATAAGCGACTGGTGATTCGGTCAGAGAACGGCGCGGAAAGCTGTATCGTGGACGCATCGGATCCACATGATCATGTCTTTGAAATCTTATCGGATTCAGTTGTGATCAATGGATTTACTGTGCGAAACACAGCCGGTACGGGCATACATGTTGCAGATAGCGATCATGTCAACATCTCCGACTGTGTGGTAGAGAATAACGTGTTCGGTATTCGCACCACTTCCTCAGATTACTCAGATATCACGAGAAACATCGTTAGGGACAACACGAATGGCATCTGTCTTGCATCATCTCCTTACGCCACGCTCACAGAGAATACTCTCTCTAATAACAGAGTCCGAAATCTTGGCACATCCGGAACGGACTCGGATTCATACTGGCGTAAACATAACATTGACACAACCAACACGGTAAATGGAAAGCCGGTCTACTACTACGTAGACTCCAACGATCTAACCATAGAGAATCTGGATGCAGGTCATATCACACTCGTGGATTGTAACAATGCCACAGTCAGGGGGTGCCGTGTAATCGGTTGTGACGAACTCCAACTCACATCTACAGACGACAGCTTGATTGAAGGAAATACGGTATGCGGTACCGAATACGCTATCTGGCTGCTCTACTCGAGCAATAACGTTGTTCGGGGCAATACCGCAAACGACAACGATGGCAGCGGAAATGGCATCAGAGTCCAGCATGGTGTAGATAACCGGATTGAGAACAATACACTCAAGAGAAATTACATGGGGGTGTATGCAGAGGGCTGTGAGAATACTACCATAATCAATAACAGGATTGAAGATAATAGCTACGGTTGCTGGTTATACAACCAGAACCAGATATTACATAACACGATACAGGGTAGCGAATACCATGGACTGAACATTATGGGGGGCGAGAATCAGGTGGCTGAAAACACAATCATTGATAATGGTAATACGTCTTGGAGTTGCGGAATCGCATTATCGGGTTCTTTGAGTAACAACTTGATTTACAACAATTACTTTGACAACCCGAACAACGCCCATGACGACGGTGTAAACACTTGGAACACCACCAACACAACAGGACATAACATTGTGGGCGGTTCCGAGATCGGTGGCAACTACTGGGGCGATTATGAGGGGGATGACGCAGACGGCGACGGGTTCGGCGAGGAAGCATACGACATCGCGGGCGGCTTGAATCAGGATTATCTGCCGTTGGTGTGTGCTTCCGCGACCTGCGGTGACATCACCGGCGACGGGACGATCGACACAGTTGATCTCGTGCTGCTGCTGAAACACTGCGTCACAGGCACGCCGGTTGACCTTTGCATCGGTGATATCGATGGTAACGGGAACATCAACGTCCTTGATGTGCGGCTGCTGATGGGCTACATCAACAATCCAGGCGGATATTCGCTCCACTGTGGGTGCGGAGAGGAATGAGGGGGTGGCTTTTTCGCTGCCCTCTTTTTTTGTATCACCCATAACTCGGGATCGCATCCCGCCACAGTGAGCAATCACCAACCGGCATGAAGGGGTTTATCTAATTATAACCGTAAATAAACCACGATCAGCGATATGCAAATCGGAGTATACATCTGTCACTGCGGGCTTAACATCGGCGGAGTCCTTGATATCGATGCAATCGTAGCGGAGGCGAGGGCTTTTGATGGTGTCCACATCGCAAGGGATATCGATTTTGCATGTTCCGATGCAGGGCAGGAAGAGATCAAAGCCGATATCGAGAGCGGTATTGACCGCGTCGTCGTAGCCGCGTGTTCGCCGCGTATGCATCATGCGACCTTCGAGCGCCTGCTTGAGGATGCGGGATTGAATCCATATCTTCTGGTGATGGTAAACATTCGCGAGCAGTGCTCATGGGTACACTCGGACAACCCCGCGCTTGCGACCCAAAAGGCGATCGATCTGGTGCGCATGGGCGCAAGCGAGGCAAGAGAACTCGCCCCGATCCCTAAGCGGACGATCCCGATCAATCAAGATGTGCTCGTCATCGGAGCCGGGATTGCAGGCATGACCGCTGCGCTCGATCTGGCAGATAGTGGCATGAAGGTGTATCTGATCGAGAGGGAGCCGACCATAGGAGGGCGCGCGGCTCTGTACGGGAGTCTCTTCCCGACAAACGACTGTGCGATCTGCATCATCGCACCCAGGATGACCGACGTCCTCAACCACCGGAACATCGATCTTCGCACGTACGCGGAGGTTGCAGGGGTGGAGGGCGGTGTCGGCAATTTCAGGGTACGCGGCATCAAGAAACCGCGATTTGTCAAAGAAGATATCTGCAAGGGCTGCATCGACGACTGTGCATGCGTATGCCCGATCACCGTTCCAAACCAGTTCGATTACGAGATAGGGCTCAGGAAGGCGATCTACGTTCCGATGCCACAGTCCGTACCCATGATTGCATGCATCGATGAGCACTGCGTCGGCTGCGGACTGTGTGAAGAAGCCTGCCCTCTGGATGCTATCGATTATTTCCAGAAGGAAGAAGAGTTCGAGTTCGATGTAGGTGCAATCATCGTTGCGACCGGCTGGAAGCCGTTTGATGCGGCACGCAAGGAGGAGTATGGCTACGGGCGGCACAGGGACGTGATCACGTCGCTGCAACTCGAACGGATGCTGAATGCGAGCGGACCCACGTACGGACGCGCAATCCGGCCGTCAACAGGAGAGCTTGCACAGAGAATCGCATTCATCCAGTGCGTCGGGTCAAGAGATGCAACCGTTGGCAATAACTACTGTTCTCTCGTCTGCTGCATGGCTGCAATCAAGAGTGCGCAGGCGATCAAGAAAAAAAATCCGGATGCGGATATTTCGATTCATTATATTGACATACGGGCATGTGGCAACGGTTATGAGGAATATTACCAGCGCACACAGGAACTCGGGGTCAATTTCATACGTGGCAGAGCCTCCGAGGTGGTGACGCACGGAAAAAGCGCTGTTATCAGGTACGAGGATACGCTGGCAGACGACGGGATCAACGAGACGGAGTGTGACCTTATCATCCTATCAGTCGGGCTTGAGGCTGAGAGCGGAATCGGCATCGATATGCAGACCGGAGCAAACGGGTTTATGCAGGTGGCGCATCCGAAACTAAGACCGGTGGAAGCACCTACCGATGGCGTCTTCATAGCAGGGTGCGCATCAGGACCAAAGGATATACAGACATCGATCGCACAAGCTGCGGCTGCTGCTTCAAAGGTAAAGACCCTGCTAACAGACGATCATCTGGAGATCGATCCGATGAGCGCGCACGTGGACGCGGACAAGTGCATCGGGTGCGCGATCTGCATGAGTGTCTGCAAATTCGAAAGCATCAGGATGGTGCACGGCAAGGCGGTGGTCGATGAACTTGCTTGCAAGGGCTGTGGTTCGTGCAGCGCCGCATGTCCAAGAGGTGCAATCGAGCCGTACATGCACACCGACGCCCAGATCCTCTCGCAGGTACGAACGCTCACAAAGAATGAGTGCCCGCTTATCATTGCGTTTCTCTGCAACTGGTGCGCCTATGCATGTGCAGACCTGACAGGCGTGCTGCACATCCGGTATCCGACCAACATCCGCGTGATCCGTGTAATGTGCGCAGGACGCGTCAATCCGGGTTTCGTACTCGAGGCGTTTCGGTGCGGCGCTGATGGCGTACTCGTTGCCGGGTGCAAGATCAGTGAGTGCCATTATATACACGGGAATGTGAATGCAGAGCACAGGATGGCTGCGCTTTCCGGTCTGCTGGCCGGGGTCGGGATCGATGCGGCGAGGTTGCGCGTCGAATGGATCGATGCATCCGAGAGCAAGCGGTTCGTGGAGATTGTCTCCGGTTTCGTGGATGAACTGAAAGGAATCGGTCCGATTGGGTCGGAACTGCCTGTATGACGTCGAGCCGTGCCTTGATCGTGGATTTTCTGACGCGCAAGGTTATCTCAGTGACATCCACCTCTTATACCCGGTCAGACATTGCCCCTGCAACATCCCTGAAACGGGGTTCCAGTGCCTTATGCGCAGTTTCAAGTGCAACGTTTACCCATGTTCAGTTCTGCTGCCTGCACACCTCTCTTTGCGATGGTCTCTATGATCTTAAACAATGAAGTCAAATA
>QMVM01000148.1 GCA_003661105.1 Methanosarcinales archaeon
AACCCAGCCGGTGTCAGCATCGATGAATACAACATCACGCAGCAATCCGCAAATACCATCGAGTTTGACCGACCAAGTTGCACCACCATCTGCTGTGTAGAGTATTTCACTACATAAAACACCATCTTTCCAACCCTGCCCTATCAGCCAGCCATTATCAGCATCAACGAAGTCCACAGCTGCTAAAGAATCGCCTGTACCACTGGATTGAAACAACCATGTTAGACCCCCATCCACGGTGTGCAAAATTGTGTCGCCAATTCCTACAACCCAGCCTCTGTCAACATCAATAAAATCAACATCATTTAAAAGGACAGACGTGCCGCTGGATTGAGGAAACCAGACGGGTCCAGCGCCTTTGCCATCAATAATAGTCACATCAGCCCCCTCTCCCCGTACTATGACACCATCCTTCAAATTGATGTTCTCATAATAAGTTCCATTATAAACAAAAACGATATCTTCAGCAGTTGAGTTATCAATGGCCCATTGAATTTTCGCATAGTCATCGGGAACATAATACGTTGCTGCGGATACACACCCAGTACTTACAAACGACAGCATTGTGAATAGAACAACGAATGCCAACATCACCACAATTCCTCGTTTTCTACGTTCCATTTTCATATCCTTATTTTATTGTATTTATGAAGACGTATTAATCCATCGATATCCTCTGCTGAGACTTTACAGTCTCAAAGTCACCATACCCCGCACTTAAGTACAAGGCTTGTGCATCGCGATTTCACATCCAGTCTGACTGCACCGATATCTTGCATGTACTCAGTCAGTAGCAAACCCATGCATCGATCGTGGCAGAGTTCTCCTCTTTCCATGCTGAATAGATCGAAACTCATCCCATATAAATCTCTGTTAACGGGACTGTTGACATCACAAGCCATGACCGTCCCCTGGCTGGGAAAGATTAAAACGCATCGCTGTTCAATGGATTGATTGATGGATAGATATGATTTGATCACACGGAACACACAGGAGATCGTGACCATCGATGACTTAAACGGGCTGCTGGCATCAGATAAGACGCCGACCGCTTATGCAGGATACGAACCGAGCGGAAAGATACATCTCGGTCATGTTCTTACTGTAAACAAACTTATCGATCTTCAAAATGCCGGATTTAAGGTAACAGTGCTGCTTGCGGATTTACATGCATACTTAAACGAGAAAGGGACGCTTGAAGAGGTGAGAGAACTTGCAGAGTACAACAAGCAGTGTTTCATTGCGCTCGGGCTTGGTAAGGCAAAGTTCGTCTTTGGAAGCGAATTCCAGCTGGATCCGGAGTATACGTTAAATGTGCTCAGGCTGGCGCAGGATAGCACGCTTAACCGGGCGAGGCGCAGCATGAGCGAGGTCGCAAGAAGCGTGGAGCACCCGATGGTGTCACAGATGATCTACCCGCTCATGCAGGCTCTCGATATCATGCACCTCGGTGCTGATGCTGCTGTTGGTGGAATCGACCAGCGCAAGATTCACATGCTTGCGCGGGAGGAACTGCCAAAGCTTGGATTCCGCGCTCCGGTGTGCATCCACACGCCGATCCTTCTCGGTCTGGACGGCGAGAAGATGTCATCATCGAAGGATAATTATATTTCAGTGGACGACGATATGAAGGCGGTCGAGAAGAAGATCAACCGTGCATTCTGTACACAAGGGTCGGTGGACGACAATCCTGTGATCGAACTCTTCAGGTACCACATCTTCCCGAGATTCTCTTCCGTAGAGGTCAAACGACCCTCGAAGTTCGGCGGCGATCTCCGCTACGAGACTTTCGAGGAGCTTGCACGCGATTTCGCGGAAGGTGGGCTGCATCCGATGGATCTGAAGAAGACCGCGGCGTCGTACATTAATTCCATCCTTGACCCGGTCAGGGAGATGTTATGAACGATTGCGCGGATGATAGCCCCGCGTGATGTCGGATCGAAAGTCGGGGTACTTTAAGTGAGGGTCCATAAATATAAAAACAGGTGATCACCATGCTCCACGTATCCCGAAAATATGCGCTAAACGGTCGGAATCTTCGATGTACGCTTCTGCTCCCTGCCATTGTGCTAACCTCGCTGATGAGTGGTATGGTCATCACTGCCGGCGCGGGTGCACCACCCCATGCAGGCGAGGGG
Source organism: Methanosarcinales archaeon (assembly GCA_003661105.1). GTDB lineage: Archaea > Halobacteriota > Methanosarcinia > Methanosarcinales > Methanogasteraceae > Methanogaster_A. The sequence continues at coordinate 2,139 of QMVM01000148.1, forward strand.
GTGTGTGCGCAGCTACTGATCAGCACAGATAAAGACACGTATCTGCTCGATCCGTATTACTGGGTGTATGAGGCGTCTTTGTATGACTGGGGTGGTGCGTCTCCGGGAGACATGTGGCCCCCTGACGGCTACGCGAGAACTGTTAACGTAACAGTCTTGCTCATGGATCGCAGGGGCTATCGCGCTTCCCCGGATGATGTGCAGTACGAGGTGGAGAATGCCACAACGGTCATAGCGAGCGGAGATCTGGCAGATAGGGGAGATGGGTTGTATACAGCGAGTTTTGAGATCACCGACTCCGATTCCGGTGGGCCAAACTTCGATGGGCGCGACCTTGAATATTTCACAATACGTGTGGAGGCGAATGCTTCAGAAGGCATTATCGATGGAGCGAAGAGTTTCAAGGTCGGGAGGTGGGGATGTGATCGGTGTCATGTAGGGTATACCGGATGGGATGGGCATGAGAATCCAACCGCCAAACAATTGTATTCGTGGAGCGGCTTTCCGGAGGGCGGACCCGGAGGACCTCATAACTGGGAAAATATTCTTGGCGGCAATGGGAATGATAAGACCACGTTTGATATCTCGTATCTCACAAATTCGGAACTGACTCACACACCATCGGATTACCTCAACATGGCTCCGTGGCATGAAATGACGAAACGAAAGCAAGGAGGAAATCCCAAATGTTCCCCATGTCATCAGGGCTCCGGAAGGCTTCGTTACGCTTACAGTACACCAGGAGGACTGCATGGCGGGGGAACTATTCCGGGAGGCGATGGGAAATATAAGACCCCGGTTAATATCTCACATCTCACGGATGAAATGGCAAAACAGAAGCAAGGAGGAACTTATGAATGTCTCCCATATCCTCAGGACGCAGGAAAGCTTCGTTACGATTACGATTACAGTACGCTTGAGTATGTATGGCTGGAACATGCAAAAGCCGAAGTAGTCGAATGCACATTCTGCCACGGCATGGACGGTGGCTACAATGAAACCTATTGGGCAGATACTGGCGGATATGCATACGGCGAGCATGCAAAGGTCGATTCACCTCCCGGCACAGACCAGGATCCTTATCTTGCACACCAGTCCTGCTCAAACGCAAGTTGCCACGGGCACATCAGCGATTCGGATGCCGGAGCAATCGATAATGCGTATCCGAATTGCTCATCCTGCCACCCAATCTCCTTTGGCTCAGAGATTCCGCAGTGGCTGAATGTGTCAACCGGGCATCCGAGAGATGTCGGAGGACATCCGAATAGCGATCCGGTGGTCAACTGCTCATTCTGCCATAATTCATTCCACTCATTATCCGATGAGCGCAATATAATTTCATGCGGCGACTGCCATCCCAAATCCGAAAACTACCCACTGCATCCTTATAAAGGCTATCAGGGCGGAGCAACATGCAGCAACTGCCACTGTGGTTCTGATCACTTAAACATCCACGACATATCAATCCCTGGATGCAAAGACTGTCACGCCCGGGTCTTTGACAGTATCAAGGATGGCTATAACAACTATGCGATGGATGACGATCCCGCGAATCTCGCACCAGGTGGGTCTAATATGACGCACAAGAGAGATACCAGAGTGGCATTCATGGGCAACGACCCACAGGGGCAAAGCGGGAGCGGTAATTATTTCTATTCGAGACACGCGTATCCCGGTCCAAGCGGAGGATGGGCAGACGCAACAGGACCTGCCAGGTCCGGGGATCAGATATGCCTGAACTGCCATTCGGAGATTGTGAGGCACGAAGGTGCACGGCGTGATGAGAACTGGGATATGGCCTCACCATGCAAACCATGCCATACTCTCTGGGCTGATGACGTTACTCCAAACCCAAACGTCCACCGCCTATCATCTCCACACTGCACCGACTGCCATTCCACCTGTTCGGTACATGCAGGCGCATCCCTGCAAAACCTCCCGAAGGACTATACACGAGTCCCCGCGATATCGTCGATGCTCAAAGATAGCGTACATAAGCGTTTGGTTATGAACATAACCACAGGAAATCCCTCGAACTACCACGGATGCCTGATCTGTCATACCGATGTGGATTTCAGCATCTCTTATGATGATCTCTTCGAGATCGTGATCGCGGACTATGGCGGAGTACACAAGTGGAGTTCGATGCCGTCGTGTACGAAGTGCCACTCTCTTGACGATGACATCATAAGTCCGGGTCCGAGGGCATACGGGCACGAACGTCTCGACATCGATGGGGGTAATAACACCCAGTGTCTGAGATGTCATAACATCTACAACCAGACCGCTGGAAGGTATCACGGGCACAATGCAACCATCGAGTCGTGTATCGGTTGCCATTACAACTTTGCAGCGATGAACGATTACGGCACTCCGGAGATGTATGTCTACGGAAACGAGAGCATGGGTGACGAGTGCGCCGGTTGCCACGATACAAAACATCATCCACCAAAACCATGAACACAGATTACATAGAGATCGGATGTGGCATATACCAGAGCCGGGCAAGTCCGGAAGGTCAAGCAAGTAATGCACGCAATGTAAGTAATTCAAGTAATGCAAGTCAGACGCAACTTGCAACCATGAGCCGGCAGGAAGATGGAACGGAGCAGGAGTTTCAGATATGGGATTTTCGCCACAGCAAACTGGCTGCACTGATCCTGAAAGGATTTATCCCGCCGATCACTGAGTCTTCGCTGGTCCTCTATCTCGGTGCGGCATCTGGCAGCACAGCAAGCCATATTTCCGATATCGTGCATAACGGACTGGTGTATGTGCTTGAATTTTCGCCAACCGTCATGAAAAAACTTATTTCAAGATGCGAATCCCGGCGGAACATGATACCGATCTTCGCGGATGCGAACCACCCCGAAAGATATTCCCATCTCGTGGACAAGGTGGATATCATCTATCAGGACATAGCGCAGCGCAATCAGGCAGAGATCGCTCTTGCGAACGCTGAATATTTCTTGAAGGATGATGGCTACCTGATCCTCATGATAAAAGCCAGAAGCATCGATTCAACCGCTGATACCAAAGAGATATTTAAAAAAGAGGTCGAGGAGCTGCAAAAACATCTCTCTATCTTAAAGACTGTCAAACTCCCCGGATACAGGGATCACCTTGCTGTGATTGCGAAGGGTTGTAGATCAACAGCACATGCTCGGGTAATGGGTGGATAAAATCGATCTGAAAAGTGGTTTACACCGCTAATCTGGGTCCATCTGCGTTAATCTGTGGCTGATACTATTTTAGCCACAGATTAACACCGATTTCACTGATTACACCCACACAATAATACCCGTATTTGTCGGGTTGGCGCCATGTTTTCAACCGACCAG
>QMVM01000149.1 GCA_003661105.1 Methanosarcinales archaeon
ATTGATCAAAGGCGATATGTATACACAGGCAAACTTTTTGACGATGATGTTTCTGCTTACACGAGAGAATCAGACTACCCAACAGCGACCTGCATACCGATAGAGTACCAGGAGGTGGTAGAGGGACTCGACCCACTGAAGCGTGTTGGGTATCACGTCCGCGTACCAAAGTGGATTTATGATGAAAATAGAGACGCGGACAATGGAGAGATTAGATATCTATATCTTCATTATGACGAGTTGGTCGGAGTTACTGATAATCCGCCACTGTTAGGATTGTTTATTTAAGAAATATAATAATAATTAAGATATTGTCAGATCATGAATATCAGATCATTGCCGCCCGGATCGTCACGCACATCGACAACACCTTAACCCGCTACAGATACTGGCATACTATGATGGACATACAAATACCCCCGATGATAGAAAAAAGGATTCATGCACTGATTGAGGCGAAATATTACCCCTCGATATCAGAGGCAATTAAAGATGCTTTCAAAACACTATTCGCAACAAAACCCGCTCTTAAAATAATTTCAGCAATACATTTATACATAAATAATGAAGTTTCCATCTCAAAAGCAGCAGAGATTTCCGGAGTCAGTATCGAAGAATTCAAGGAATTTTTGGCGAGTCGTGGTGTGAAACGGGAAATATATCCTGATGAAAGAATTGATGAGAACGTAAGAATGATTCTAAAACACCCAACGAATTAGACCGCCTAAAGAACGCGTCCCACACGTCATAACCATCCAACCCCCGCTCATGCGCTCAAAAATCACCCTCCGCAAAATCACCCCCGCCCCGATCCACTACGACTACCAGTACGGCATAGCAGCGATGCTCTACAAAAAGCTCGCGCACGCGAACATCCGGCTGGCAAACGAGATTCATTCACACACCGGATTCAAGTTCTACACCTTCTCAAACCTGATCTTCGATGACCGAATCCCCTCCCGCTACGGCCTCAATTTCGAGCAGGCGCACTTCTACCTCTCGTCCCCCGACCCCGAGTTCATCCGAAGTTTCACAGAAGGACTCCTTCAAGAGCCCGAATTTTACCTCCGGCGCACCGAAACCGGCAGAGAGCGTGCCAGCATCCTGATAGAGAGAATCGAGATCCTCCCAAAAGAGACGATCGGCGAGGTCTGTAAGTGGAAGGCAATCTCCCCGATTTACGTGAAGACGCAGCGGCTACAGGACGGGCGCCTCCGCGATTTCGATCTCTATCCGAAGGATGGTAAATTCTATGAAAATCTGCATACAAACCTTGTTGCCAGATACAGGGAATATCACGGGCATGATGTCAGCCACGACCATTTCGAGGTCACTGACACCAAAAATGTGAAAGCAAAGCGGATAAAGATCGCAAATACATATCGCAGGTGTTCGCTCATGGAGTTTGAGGTGCAGGGAAGTCCCAGGTTGCTTGAGTTTGCTTATGATGCGGGAATCGGTGAAAAGAACGCGATGGGGTTTGGATGTTTGCAGCGCACGGGGTCTGAATAACCCGAACTCGTGACTCGTGCACTATACTGCACAAAAACCCAAGAATCCGCGGCAGTATAATGCACACCTATTTAAGCAAACACATCAGCAAAATTTGTATCAGTAATATTCGTGGTGGTGATTACACTTCACAGAAAGAGAGACTTCAGACAGGAGATCGAGGTTTTTCACTGGTGCACTGAAAGTAACAGCTTGTTGATCCATTCCAGTTCTTCCCCCTGTCGATAGGTAGGAACAGAATCCTTATATTCGTGTTCCCAAACTATGAACCTTCCAGGGTGCCTGCGACATCCATGCTGCCCGATTCGGAAACAGGCGCGATTCCAAAGGACTGCTGCGATGGAGCATATTCCGGTGGTGGGCATGTTGATGTACAGAGAAGAACAAAACAGAAGGCAGGATTGATAGTTACGTGGTGACCGTGTATGGCTGAAACAGAGACCCAACCGGATGAGACGAAAGTCAAACCGGAATCCGAATCCAAATTCGAATCCGAAACAGCACCTGCAACAGCACCTGCAACAGCACCTGAATCCGAACTCGAAACCGGGCCGGAGAACATATACGCGGGAATACAGTCCGGAGCCGTGCGCATAACTGGCGTTAAGATCGACTATTATCACATCTGCCACACCAAGCTCTGGCTCTTCTCGCACAACATCACGCTTGAGGTGGGGCATGAGAACGTAGAAATTGGCAAACAACTGCACAAGGATCGTTATAAGCGGGATGGCAAGGATGTCACTATCGATAACACGATAAGCATAGATTTTGTGCGGCGTGGCTCAAGCATCGAACTCCATGAGGTGAAGAAGACGAAGAAGATGGCGGATGCGGACCGGGCGCAGTTACTATTCTATATTTACTACTTGAAGCAGAGGGGCGTTTCTGCTGAAGGCGTGATCAACTATCCGTTGATCCGGGAGACTGTGCGGGTCACGCTGACACCGGACGACGAGGCGGTTCTGCAACACGACATCGAAGAGATCGAGAGAATCGTGCAGGGGGATATGCCGCACCCGTTGCGGAAGCGGATCTGTGCGAAGTGCGCATACATCGAATTCTGCTTCTGCGACGAGGCGGTGGACGAATGAAGTGTATACGAGTTGATATAATCGAGATAAGGAGGGGGACACCAGATTGAGATCAGACTACTACATCCTGCAGGACGGGATTCTAAAACGGAAGGAGAACACCGTATATTTCCATAACAAGGAAGGAAAACGGGTTCTTCCGATCAACAAGATCTACTCGATATACGCTTACGGGAAATTATCCTTTTCGTCAGGTGTTGTCTCGTATCTTGCGAAGAACGGCATTCCTATTCACTTCTTCAACTACTACGGATTCTACGAGGGCAGCATGTACCCGAGAGAGACGCTAATAAGCGGAGACCTCGTGATACATCAGGCAGCCCACTACCTTGACAGCGAGAAGCGCGGATACCTTGCCGCGCAGTTTATCGAAGGCAGCTCTCGGAATATCCTCAAGAATCTTGGATACTACGCACGGAGCAAAGAGGACGTGCAAGATGCGATTGACCTGTACATCGAGAAGATTGAGCGCGAGATCGCACGTCTTCCGGACGCGAACACAATTCCTGAGATGATGAACGTCGAAGGGAGGATGCGCGACATCTATTACAGTGCGCTCGATGTGATATTCCCTGAAGAGTATAAGATCACGAAGCGCACCCGCCGCCCTCCGGAAAACCGGATGAATACGCTCATCAGTTTCGGAAACTCGCTCATGTACACAACAGTCCTCTCTGAGATCTACAACACGCAGTTGAACCCGACGATCTCGTACCTGCATGAGCCGTTTGAGCGGCGGTTCTCGCTCTCGCTTGATGTGAGCGAGATCTTTAAGCCGGTGATCGTGGACCGGATCATCCTGAAACTCGTGAACAAAAATATGCTCGACGACGGGTGTTTCCGCGGCGAGATCGGGGATATGCTGCTCTCGGAGAAAGGGAAGAAGATCTTCCTTGCCGAGTACAATGCGAAGCTCGGGACCACGATCAAGCACAAGGGACTGAAGCGGAACGTGTCGTACAAGCGGCTCATCCGGCTTGAGCTGTACAAGCTTGCAAAGCATCTGCTTGGTGATGCGGAGTATAAGCCGCTTGTGATGTGGTGGTGAGGGGGTTATGCCAGTGACAGAAGTGCTAAGATGTGTACAATCATCGTCCACAATGCGGGGGTTGGGTGCTTATGATTGCAGGGTTTTACATGACACCTACCTTTCAAATGATTACATCCCTAATGATTACAAAAATAATCATCTACCCTCAATGATCGTTCTCGCGAGAATGTGCAAGGGTCGGCAAAACCGACTGAGAATTGAGGAGCAAGTAGCGCAATGTATGTAGTAATCGTCTATGACATCGGAATCGAGCGCCTGAACAAGGTGCGGATATTCCTGAAGCAGTACCTCAACTGGGTGCAGAACAGCGTACTCGAAGGGGAACTCACGAAGGCAGAGTACATGCTGGTGCTCTCCCGGCTTAAGGAGTTGATCGATCCGGATAAGGATTGTATCTTCTGCTACCATGTGCGCGACCAGAAGTTCCTGGGCTTTGATGAACTCGGGACACGGAAGGCGGAGATCGATACGATCATCTGATCTTCGTGGATCTTTATATACCGGGCACACAATTGGCGATCCACGAAAACCATGGCGGCTCACCAGGGGGATCGAAGGCTATTTGTATGATGGGCGAGTAATTCATCTTTGCAGGAAACCGGTAGCGGGCTTGCGGTTGCGCGATGATCTGGTGCGTGGTCTGTGCGGCAGACCTGCGACAGATATGGCGGCAGCGAGCTTGGTTCAAATCAGACCGTGGCGGGATTGAAACTGTCGAGATAGCATAAGTAGTTATTCTGAGTGTGTGTTCAAATCAGACCGTGGCGGGATTGAAACAAATAATCCAAATACTAAAAGTAATTCAAATAAAAAGTTCAAATCAGACCGTGGCGGGATTGAAACAATATGGGGATATTATTTATCGCTGTGCACATTCAAAGTTCAAATCAGACCGTGGCGGGATTGAAACCCATTTCTGGCGTGTACGTTGTACTTTGCGCTCAAGTTCAAATCAGACCGTGGCGGGATTGAAACATTTTGAGGAGTATACCATATTCGTCGTGGATAACAGTTCAAATCAGACCGTGGCGGGATTGAAACAAAGAAATTAGTGAAAAAATTGGTAAAGAATTAGCTGTTCAAATCAGACCGTGGCGGGATTGAAACCCGGTTGCATCTGACAGTCCACATCGGTTGTCTCGTGTTCAAATCAGACCGTGGCGGGATTGAAACCTGTCAAACGTTGCGCTGTACTCTATTGTCTTATACGTTCAAATCAGACCGTGGCGGGATTGAAACATCTCCTCCACCGTCATATTTGTATCATAATAGAGCGTTCAAATCAGACCGTGGCGGGATTGAAACCTATTTATGAGGTCTTCATAAGGTGCTGCGAGGTGGGTTCAAATCAGACCGTGGCGGGATTGAAACTCAGTCATTGTTCTCATTCGACTCCTCGCAGCCCTGTTCAAATCAGACCGTGGCGGGATTGAAACGACCTTAAAATCAGGTTTGTATGACCGGACCCCTCGCGTTCAAATCAGACCGTGGCGGGATTGAAACGAAACCAAGCGTTTCCTGCGGTCCGATCTTGATTGTGTTCAAATCAGACCGTGGCGGGATTGAAACGCGAATAAGGAAGGATTTTTTGAAATTATTAAAGGTGTTCAAATCAGACCGTGGCGGGATTGAAACTGGCTTATACCTTATGAAGATGTATTAAATGATCAGGTTCAAATCAGACCGTGGCGGGATTGAAACATATAAAAGAATTAAAGATAAATGGAGAAAATATATGTTCAAATCAGACCGTGGCGGGATTGAAACTCC
>QMVM01000150.1 GCA_003661105.1 Methanosarcinales archaeon
GGCTGATACTATTTTAGCCACAGATTAACACCGATTTCACTGATTACACCCACACAATAATACCCGTATTTGTCGGGTTGGCGCCATGTTTTCAACCGACCAGAATAAATTAAAAAGTCTCAGATGGGGTATAAGGTGAAGCATATTCCGATTGAACCCTTCTAGCGTACACACGCCACCATATTAGCTGACCACACCATCAGCGATTTCAACCACCCTCTCGAAATCCGCCCTGTCAGGTTGCAATTTCGCAAATTCGACGGATCCGCATCGATCAAGACATTCTTTGACCATCTGGAAATCCTGACCTTTTCTCTTCAGCAACTGTACCGCCTCCACAGCAGTAATCTCTATATTATCACCAATTTTATACGAAAGATAAGATCTTACCGCCTGCGAAACTTTTTTGTACGCCTCTTTCTCTTCTCCGCGCTCGAAGAGATTGCGGGCATCTCCAATCATCGCTCTTGAGATCGCAGCAGAGTCTACCTTCGCCGGGTTCTGCAATGGTGACACATCTACCGCGCCCCCTCTGTTAGAATACCTGCCATAAACGAACCAGCCAACAACGATGAGTATGAGAATAGAAAGCAATATCCACCATGGATGCCCGCCCCGCTCCCGCTCGCCAACTACACCCACATCCCTGATCGTCCCGTTGATATAATCAGCGTGTATTTCCCTCTTCTCACCATCTTCATCCTCGTAAGGTACTGTGATCTTTGTATGGTTCTGCGAGAGCTGATCAAATGCAGCAGATCCTCTCTCAAACCCACCATCGCTCAACTTCTCATCCAGCCGCTGAAACTCGTGGTTCTGCTCCAGCCTCTGCAACATAGCGCCCTCATCCTCGCTGGTATGAGACATAATCTCCTTCATGCTTCCGTTCTGCATCCTCCCTGTGAGTCGTGCGGTGCCGCCATCAGGTTTCTGGTATCCAAGCTCGAAGCCACCCGTGTTGTTCGAGGCAGGATTTACAGACGCATTCGTGAGATTGTAACCCTTATCCATCAATTCCTGATGTTTCTCTCGGAACTCCGGGTTCTCTGACAGTTGTTTCTGGAACTCTTTCTTTATCTGCTCCTGTTTCTGCATTTCCTGCTGCATCTCTTCCTTAAGAGCGCCTGTATTCTGGTTTAGCTGGTTGTTCCGGACCCGATCCCCTGGATTTCCTTCCTGCTGGTTTCCGGTACCGGTTGAGCTACCCATCGAGCTTCCAGTTGAGCCACCCATCTGAATATTCATTGAGCCTCCGGAACTCGTATATGATGTCGAGCGCATGCTCTGCCCGCCGCATTCATATATCGTTGTTATGCCCTGTGCCTGCCCCTGCCCCTGCGCTGCCGTGCCGTTGACGACGATATCAAGTTCGTTTGACCTCGCGGTCTCCTCCTTTCCGGTTTCAGGATTGGTGTATGTGACCGACGCTGCCTCAAGCTTGTAGGTTCCTGGCGCGTAGGGCTTTATCGGGTCATACGCAAGCGTAATCTCCTTCTGGCTGGGAAGTGTTCGCTCAAGGCATTGGATATCGATGCCGTTATTTCCAAATATGTTCTTATCGACGATCCGTACAGGAATCTCCTCGCCAAACGGATTTGTGAACTTGATCATGATCGTCACATCGTCCCCGACCTCTATGCCCGTCTGCTGGACGGTCTTCTCAACAGAGATGCTCTTTGTGGCTGAGCACTGGGCGGTGAGAGCCATCACGACCAGTGCAGTCAGTACCAGTATCAATACTCTTCTTCGCACCATGACCACCTCACACGATTATCCTGTACTTTCCATAGATCAGATACAGATAAACCAGAAGCACAACAAGCGCAGCACCAAAGAACCAGTCCTTGACACTCGTCTCCTCCCTGACGCGCTTGATCTTCTGGCTGATGCCCGAATAGATCTCGTCAAGCGTCTTATCATCGACCGATTTGTAGTACCGCCCACCGGTCTCCGTTGCGATCGCTTTGAGGGTTGTCTCATCGAGTTCTGCGTACTGCGGGCGTCCGAAGAAGTCGTAGCCAAGAGCCACAGGCTCAACAGACCCCATTCCAACCGTATTCACCTGAATCTTCTTTGTTTTTGCAAACTGCACAGCTTCAGCAGGGCTTACAACACCAGCATTATTAACACCGTCGCTCAAGAGGATCACGACTTTCTTCTTGTTCGGTATCGATGTCGCCATATCGATCGCAAGAGCGAGCCCATCACCTATCGCGGTCTTGCCCTGCCTGGGTTCGATCGTTTTCAGCTTCTCAAGAGCCTTATCCTTGTACGGAGTCAGATACGCGGCAGTTGTTGCCCCGGACTCAAAGACTACGATTCCGACGTTGTCTTTGGAATCGAGATTCCGCACCAGGATCGCGGCAGACCTCTTCGCAGCCTCAAGCCGGGTCGGCGTGTAATCTGCCGCCTGCATACTCCCTGAATCATCGATCACAAGCACGACGTTCACACCTTCCTTCACCTGTTTGAGCGGTATGTGCGGGTTTGCAAGTCCGAGCATCAGAAGGATTATTGCGAGTAGCAGGATGTAAAACGGAAGATTCCGGCGTATCGAAGTCTTATTATTGCTTGCCTCCTTTATGATGCTTAAGTTGCTGAATTTGAGTGAAGATGCCCTCTTCTTCTTTTGATGGACCGTATACAGATAGTATATCGCAGGGATTGTTAGTAACAGAAGCAATCTCACTGGTTCAGAAAATCCAAATCCCATCTTACCTCATCCTCCCGATTTTTTCACAGAAAATCGAGTAGAGACTGCCCTCCGGGCGGGGGTATGCGACATCCTTCTTCGCATCATGAAAAACCGCCTCAGCGGTATCTCGAAGGGCTGATCCGTTCTTATATTGATCATATCTACCTTGCGCCGCCTCATCCTTTCGGAGAGTGCCTCGTTTCTCTGGCGCACAATACTGGCATACCGCTCCCTAAACCCCTTGTCCGACGTATCAAGGAGAAACTGCTCACCGGTCTCGCCATCCTCAAGCAGCACATACCCGATATCCGGAATATCAGACTCTCTGACATCGCTTACGTTTACCAGTATCACCTCGTGCCGGTTCTTTAGTATCCTCAAACTCTTCTCGAAATCCTCTGTTATGAAGTCGGATATTATAAAGATCGTGCTCTTCCTCTTTGTGACATTGGATACGTATCTGATGCAGTTGTTGAGATCGGTCGTCTTGTTCTCAGGCGTAAAGTAGATCATCTCTCTTAAGAGTTTGAAGAGATGGGATCTTCCTTTCCTCGGCGGTATAAACTCCTCAACCTCGCTTGTGCAGAGGAACATTCCAACCCTGTCGTTGTTCGTAAGCGCTGAAAAGATGAGCGATGCCGCGATCTCAATTCCAACATCCCGCTTTCGCCTCTCAAAACCAAATTCACTACTCGCTGATATGTCAAGGACGATGTGGACCGTCAGATCGCGTTCCTCTATAAACTCCTTCACAAACGGCGCATTCATCCGTGCGGTCACGTTCCAGTCGATCGCACGGATATCATCGCCTGCTACATACTCCCTGATATCCGAGAACTCGATCCCTCTGCCCTTAAAGACCGAATGGTAGTATCCTGCCATGAGCCCCTCCACCATCTGCTTTGTTGCAATCTCAAGTCTTCTCACACGTTTTATAGCGTCTCGTACCTGTTCCGGCATGATTGCACCATCTCCTTATTCAGGGGGATTTGACCTGTTTGAGTATCTCTCCGATGATCTGGTCAGCAGTCACTTCCTCTGCCTCAGCCTCGTAGCTAAGGAGTATCCGGTGGCGGAGAACATCGGCAGCAATAGCCTTAACATCCTCAGGGACCACATATCCGCGCCCATCCAGCATCGCATGGGCTTTCCCGGCCAATATGAGATATATCGATGCTCGCGGAGATGCTCCGTACTCGATCAGATCACCCACATCGAGATTGTAATCGGATGGGTTTCTCGTCGCATCAACGACGTCGGTCACATAATCCTCGATCGTCTCATCCGCGTATAGCTTCTGGTTGAACCGCTGGATATCTCTGATCCGGTCTTCTGAGATCATCTTCCCGACATCGACATGCACCCCTCGTGTCATTCTTCTTATGATAATTTTCTCCTCGGCTTTCGACGGGTAGTCGATCAGGAGTTTGAACATGAACCGGTCAACCTGCGCCTCAGGAAGCCGGTACGTCCCCTCGGTCTCGATCGGGTTCTGGGTCGCAAGCACCAGAAACGGAGCATCCAGGAGGTACGTATCTCCGCTTATTGTTACCTGCCGCTCCTGCATCGCCTCAAGGAGCGCGGACTGTACTTTTGGAGGAGCGCGGTTGATCTCATCAGCAAGAATGAAGTTGTGGAATATCGGACCCTTCTGTGTCTTAAATGACGTGGTTTTCGGCTCATAAATCTTTGTACCAACGATATCTGCTGGCAGAAGGTCAGGAGTGAACTGAATCCGGCAGAATTTGGTGTTAAGCGCGTCAGATAGTGTCTTTACCATAAGCGTCTTTGCAAGCCCGGGAACACCCTCCAGGAGGACGTGCCCATCAGCGATCAAGGAGATCATCAAACGATCAAGTACACCGGTTTGCCCGACAATTACCCTCTTAACTTCGTCCAAAACCTTGTTCACATCTCTACAATACTCTTGTGCTCTTGTATTAAGCTCTTGAATATCTTTATCCGTTTCAATCACCTGGTATTAAACGTATCATGATCCACACCGACATTATTGGGTAATTAATACCTTAAACCTTTGGGTGGGGTCAGTATCTCCGAAAGATCATATTTAACTGATCCAGTCCAAGATCGTCTGGCATAAATAGGGTCTCAACAACTTAATTTTTAGATAATTTTATAATCCAATAAATCCACCCCGACCTCCGCGGGCATCGTCACCGACCCCCGACTGAAGTCGGAGGCATCGTGGGCGGGGTCGCGTACATGTGATGAGGACGAGCGCGGACAGATGTGGGTTGGGTGATTGAAGTGTAGGATATGGACATATTTTAGTTTTTTGTTGATTTGAAATCTCCAAGTTCAGTGTTTACCGATTTCAGTTCTTCTTTTATCGGTAATATATCAAGATACATTGTCGGATATGGGTCGTTTTTTCGTTTTTTAGCTAATTCAAAACCGCCCTGTTTTTCGTAGAATTCTATTGAATCTTGTTTTGAGTCAACTGTTATAAAACGGTAACCGACGTCATCGGATATTTTAAGTGCCTTGCCGACCGCGGCAAGTAATAAGAAGCTCCCAACGCCTTTACGCCCATATTTCTTATCCACAGCCAACCGAGCAATTTTAATTGCAGGATATTCGTAACTACTCACCTACACAGCCGGACGGGATAAACGGATCCCCTCTAAGCGCATCCTGAATCGCATCGAGCATACGACACCCGTTCTTTCGCACGGTAGATATATACCCAGCAGAATACCACA
>QMVM01000151.1 GCA_003661105.1 Methanosarcinales archaeon
ACGGTTCCGGGAACTCCGATCATCGAGAGGGCAGCTATCAAAAAGACAACCGTCGTGACAGGCATCTTCTTTCCGAGCCCCTGGAACTGGTATATGTTTCTGATATCGGTCTTGTAGAATACCGCACCGGCGACAAGGAAGAGTGCACACTTCATGAATGCGTGGTTCATGATGTGTAAAAGCCCGCCCGTAATCCCGATCACGTTCACAAGACCAAAACCTAATAGGATGTAGCCAATCTGGCTGATGCTTGAGTATGCAAGCATCCGCTTGATGTCGCTCTGCGCTATTGCAAAGACCGATCCCATGATAATCGCAAGTGCTGCAGCCCATGTGAGGATCTCGGTCATGTTCACATCGATCACAAAATCGGGTGTGAAGACAGAGAACATGAACCGGACCATCGCGTAGACGCCGACCTTGGTCATCAGTCCTGCGATGAGCGCGCTTGCTGTCGATGGTGCATGAGTGTACGCATCAGGCAGCCACGCATGGAGCGGGAAGAGACCAACCTTGATACTGAAACCCGCCATGAAGAATGCGAGTGCGGCAAGAACGACTCTGTTCGTATAGAGGTCTGGCAGGAGATTGTGCATGTCAGCCATGTTCAGCGTGCCTGTGACTGCATAGAGGTAGCCGATCCCGAGCAGGATGAACGATGCTGCGACGGTTCCCATGATCAGGTAGTTGAAGCTTGCGACAACGCCGTCCCCGCGGTCACCCATAGCAATGAGCGCGTAAGCGGTGAGTGACGAGATCTCAAGGAAGACATAGAAGTTGAAGATATCGCCAGTGATCGTCATCCCCATGAGTCCGGTGATCAGGAGCAGGAATACGGAGTAGAACTGAGTCGTCTTGCCTGGAATTTCCTTTTTAACGCTTTCTTTCGAGTATATTGATACCATGAACCCGATGAATGCAATTATCAGGCATACAAAGCCGTTTAAGAGGTCTATCACGTATTCGATACCGAACGGCGGGTTCCAGCCACCGAGTTTGTAGTGGATTGTGCCAGTGGTGATCACGGTTGCGAGATTACTCAATGTTATCAAGAGGATCACAAACGTTGCAAGCATCACCCAGTACCACGGGAGTCTGCGATCGATCCATCCGACGATCGGTGTCAGGAAGCCCGCAATCAGCGGGATTACGACTGCGAGTACGGGCAGGTGGGGTGCGATGAGGTCAAATCCGGTCATTGATCACCCACCTCCGCTACACCTTTCTGCCTTGCATACTCAGAAAACTCGGGCTGCAAACTCTTTCTTGCCGCAAGAATCACATCCTCATCGAGTGACCCGTACTCATTGTAGATTCTGATGATGAGTGCCAGTGCCACGGCGGTGGTACTGACCGAGACCACGATCGCTGTTAGTATCAGCACATGCGGAACCGGATTCGTGTAGATCACATCAGCCGCATGTTCTACGTGTTCGCCGCCATGCGGAAGAATCGGGGCGGTGCCACCTGTGATGTCTGCAAGCGAGACATAGAAGAGAAAGATCGCAGTCTGGAAGATGTTTGCTCCGATGACCTTCTTGATCAGGTTCTTCTTTGCGATCATCGCATAGAACCCGATCATCATCAGCGTCACATATATCCAGTAATTGTACTCGGCATAGACGATATCAAGAGTTCCGGTCACACATCCACCCCCTCGTAATCGGGCAGTTCACCCTCTTCTGACTCAGGTGGTGAAACATCGAAGAATAGCGAGATCATGACCGCTGCTACTGTGGTGCCAATCCCGAGCTCCACCAGATCGATCAGGTATTTGGAAACCAAAGCCGGATTATCCGGGATGAGCGGAACTGATCCATACTGGAGAAACATCCCGCCAAAGAGGATGCATAAGAGTCCTGTTCCTGCATAAATGGTTAATCCCGTACTTGCAAGGATTTTATCAAGAGCATCCGACATCTTCTTCTTTCCTTCGGCGATGCCGTAGATCATCGCGTAGAGTATGATTGCCGCCCCGAAGATCACTCCGCCCTGAAAACCACCTCCAGGTCCGCCTGCTCCGTGTATGATCACATAGAGCGCGAAGAGTTCGATGAACGGGACCATGATCCGCACAACTGTTCTGATGATTACGCTCTCCTGAATTCTGCTCATGTTTCACGCCTCCGGAGTAGTAGCATGACTGCCATTCCCGCGGTGAAGATCACCGTCGTCTCTCCGAGTGTATCGTAGCCTCTGTAATTGGCAAGGAGCGCGGTGACGATGTTGGATACGCCAGACTCCGACTCAGAGTTCTCGATGAAGTACTGTGTCATCCTGTGCTGGTACATATCTGTGTTCGAGTCCCCAAACGGTGGCAGATCCTGCCCGGCATAGATCAGCATCACGCCTGTAATCACGACCACGAGAAGTGCAAGTGTCTTCAATCTTCACTCCTCCCTTCGGTTCTTGCAAGCGTTGCGATGAATAGAACTGTAGTTATCCCCGCGCCAACAGCAGCTTCTGTGAATCCGACATCGACCGAGTGCATCTCGACCCAGACGACTGCCATTATCAGGCTGTAGGCTGATAGGATGATAATCGCTGAGAGAAGGTCTTTTATCGAGATTGCGGCGATTGCGCAGACCACAAGGAAGAATAGCATCGTTATATCAAGTATCCAGATCATCGTTCTTCACCTCCGTCTTGATCGACTCTGTCTTGACCGTCACCCATTCCACCTCGTCATCAAGTTTCCTCCAGGGCTCGAGCCCGACATCATACGCGGCTTTCGCGATTGCGTGAGTCGAGGTCGGGTTCGCAAACAGGATGAAAATAATGAGAAACAGTATCTTCACGCTGACGAATGTCGCGCCCCCGTAGACGATCAGCGCAACGAGCATCAACCCCTCGCCGAGCGTGTCGCACTTGCCTGTTGCGTGCATCCGTGAGTAAAAATCAGGGAACCGCACGAACCCGATCGTTCCCGCGAGCATAAAGAATGCTCCAGTCAACAGGAGCACGACCGTGAGTATATTTGTTATCGTTGTTGTATCAGACATCGTTTTCCACCTCTTTTTAGTACCTCGTCGCTGCTATCGTCATAATAAAGTTAAGAATCGCATACACAAGCGCGATATCGAAGAAATCAGGTCGTTCGTAGATGAACCCGATAAGAACCAGTAGCACGATCGTCTTCGTCCCGATCACACTCACTGCGATGATCCGGTTGAAGATTCCGGGTCCCTCGATGCCGCGGTAGAGCGATACAAAACTTGCGATGACTATCAGGATTGCCATCGCCAGAAAGACATTCACCATTTCGATCCCAAAGAGTGATGCACCTGTCATATATCAATCCTCCATGAAGACATGAGCAATCCTGCGCTCCATCGCGCCCTCCAGGAGGTCGTCGGCAGGCTCCTTTGCTATCGCGTGGACATAGAAGACGTCGTCCACGATGTCGATTGTGACCGTGCCCGGTGTGAGCGTTATTGAGTTTGCAAGCGCGGTGCGCGCCACATCGCTCTTGAGCATCGTCTTAAACGTGACTACCAGTGGGTCGATAGGCATCCCGGGCGAGAGCGCCCGTTTTGCGACATCGATGTTTGCAAGCACGATCTGGTAGATGAGCCACGGGAGATAAGCGATGAACCGCACGATCTTTGTCAGGGTGTGGTTTCCTGCGCCTGTGAATAGAAGATCGTGGGATGCGTAAGCCACGATTGCGGAACACGCGATTCCCGCGCCCACATGGAACGCGTCGAAGTGCGCCGAGAGCAGTAGCCAGAAGGCGAACACGATGATGTACGTTGCTATGAAATGTTTTATGTTCATGTTGGATCACCCGATGTCGGTATCGTTTGGCACGGTGTTTGTGCAGTTCATTCTCTCTCCACCACTACGAATGCACATTGATATATATTCTGTTGGCACTTAAATTGAGCATATGCACACTGATACTGGAGAAGTGGGATGTCGCGCCACGATAGTGTACTAAACCCCAACTTTGAGACACTGAGTGGGATTTAAGAAGCTTTTGATACCCACTATCGTCAAAGAGGGGAACCCAAAGCTTTAATAAGTCTAAACATCCACGAAGATGTTGATATGCCGCTCCCGTCTGATGCTCATGGCGGCAGTGGTCACGTCCGCACACCACCACCATATCGTAAGATGATCATGCGGAAGAGTGCTACGACGTAGCAAAATTTATATATGGAGGCATTAAAAATGGCACAAATGAAGAAAGCATCAAAGAAAGATACACAACCCGAACGAGTTGCTATCCTCGAGGATCGGATCAGGGAGATCTATGCGGAGTACAGGCATCTCCTCCCTGCAGACTACAAATGGGAAGATGAAAGCAGCCGCTGGACCGAATTGGTCTACTGCATATTCGCGGAACTTACACACCATTCGTACAGGGATGCGCGCAGACTGGCAAACAGTCTTGCAGACTTAAACATGTTGGCTGTCGATGACCTGTCTGTAATACCGATAATGGACGATGGCATGGTCAATCCGGATAACTCGCGTGTGAAAACCATAACAGACATCCTCAAAGCGAATGCTGTTGCTGATGACGATATCAGAAAGTCGCTTTCGGCGATTTGCAAGGTAGCTCAGGCAATTTCCGAGAATTACGACGGTAAGATCCAGAAGTTCCTCAGGAAGTACGGTCATGAGATCGTCAACGAGTTTGACTCGCACGTCTCGTTTTCAGAGGTGAGTAAGGGCGCACAGTCCAGAATCCTTGTGAAATGGATTCAGAACACACTCTGTATGCCTCTTGCGTTCTCGAATATCTATACGGCCAGGTTCTGCGAGAGGAAGGGTGCTAGTTACTGGGAACTTGCAGAGGCGGCAGACAACCTCGGGATCAATGGTGCAATGCTTGATGACCTCTTAGAGGTATACATCGTTGACATAGAGGGGAAGAAGGTATAATCATTGATAGCAGGGGACCTGCATACGGTCCCACTGCTTCACTATTTTTTCCAGATCTTCCAAAGCGGAATCGAGTGCCTGGAGATGCCTGATCCAACGAGTTCGTCAGAAACGCGTGGGTTTGTGCTAAAATTGTGAATGATGACTTACTCGATTTTTTGTGAAAAATGACTACCTGTGAACATGTCCGCACGCCGCGTCAAATCCGCCGCGGTAACCGGACATGTTCCAGCATCTACGCCACTTTCTTAATCGCAAGAACAGAACTGTGAACCTTTCTTGCGATCGTTTCCGGTGCGGTTTTGCGCATGAGCCGCTTTAGCACGCTCTCATCCTTTGAACCCATAACGAGCAGATCGAAGCGCTGTTGTCTGGTAAGTCTTGCGAGTTCATCACTTTGCTTGCCAACTAGAACCTGCGAGCTTGCCGCAACTCCCCTATCGCGCGCGATATCTGCAATAGAGTCTGCGAGCGCCTGCCCTCGGTCCAACCGGTTCTCCTTCATCTTGTC
>QMVM01000152.1 GCA_003661105.1 Methanosarcinales archaeon
ATCATCGGAAGATTTTCGGAAACTCCCTCCTCCAGTTCCTTGATCCGGTCAAGTGTCTGACGCGAGGTCTCAAGCACCCACCGGTCACGAACCAGTGCATCCACCACTGAGATCGTCTCCGGGCGGATCGAGGTCATCACACGCCCGTCTTCGGTCGTGTACACGCTAACCTTGCCGACCACTGCCATGAATTCGGGAATCGCCGCCTCTGTAAGTGCCCGCGTTGCATCCGGCTGGTACTGCCCGGCATACATAAAGAACGCGCCAGTCGGGTCAGATATCCGCGCCCGCCAGTATTCAGTGTCGGTGCCGATGTCTTCCTTCTCGGTAAGCGTGCCGATGACAAAGACGCGGTTGACCTTCGCTCCTGTCGGCGTCAGCACGTACTGAGGTGCATACGCATCATCCGGGTCACGTTCCAGCGCAACGGTTGTATCGGAGAGTTCCCTGGCAAAGATCCGGTATGCCACCTCTCTTGCAAAACTAGCCATTTCAGGTCACCTCCGCAAGCAGGGCATCGACCCCATTGTCAGGTAATCCTTCCACTAGCTGGACATTCTCGACGAGCATGTACCGGTCAAGAAGGCTCCCTGACATGGTGTAATATCTACAGAGGAGCCGTTTCTTCATCTCGTCCTGCACCACGCCCTGGTCAAGCGCGTCCACAGCCATCTCTTTTGCCTCCTCAAGCGTGATACCACTGATACTCTCGGTGATCTCGCGGTTGAAGAGCGCTTCCTGTACCATGATCCCGTTATCCAGCACCGCTTTGATCCGGAGGTCATGGATTCCATCCACATTCCCGTGTTCCATGCACGTCCCCTTCATGAGCGCACGGTTGCACATCGGGCAACGCCTGATCAGTCCGGAACCGTCCTGGATATGAACCATGGCGCCTGTGAACTCGGTTGTAGAGAACCCCACCTCGATATCTTCATCCAGTTCCTTAATCGATGAGTTCTTGTTAAACTTCACGCTGAACCGTTCTTCAAACTCATCTGTCGTCAGATTCTCGAATGAGTAACTCTTGCCCTCAACGAGTGATGGTAACTCGGATTTCGCCCACTTAATGAACTTGATCGTCCCGGTTTCGTCCCCTATGAGTCCGACCTGATCGATCGACTCGTGCTCGCTATCCCACAACTGGACAACCTTTGCATGGAGGTTGATCCACTTGTTACTCTCGGTGATGCTGTCTATCTCAACCAGTTGCGCTTCCCGGTCGGGGGTTTCGACCGCCTCATCAAGCTCCTGGATACGGGTGGTTCGGTTCATCTTCACGCTGAAACGCCCCTCCCATTCGTCGGTGGTCATATTCTCAAGGGAATAACTCTTTCCCTCCAGAAGTTCCGGTAAGTTGGATTTTGTCCACTTAACAAACTTGATCGTCCCGGTCTCGTCTCCGATGAGCCCGACCTGACTGATCGCCGGGGAAGTACTATCCCACAACTGGACGACCTTCGCACGCAGATTGACCCACTGTTCGCTCTGGTTGATGTCGGATATCTGCATGGATGATGCAGCTCCCTGCGGAGTGCCATAATAGTCCTCTCGTTTGAGGTTGTGTTCCCGCAGAAAGCGATTGACAACGCTGCGCTCTGCCTCTGCGATCGGGACCTTGAACCGTTCGGTCAGATCGCTAAGCCGCCGCTCGATCTCAGGAAGTTCAATCTCGGCATTCAGTTCAAGGAACCGTTTTCGTATCTGTTCGGATTTTTCTTGGATCATGACATTCCTCCTGTCATTGGGTTATGGTTCATCCTCAAACATCCGAATAGATAAAGGTATACTCGGAGAGCGGGGTGAATGTGATTCATGGGAACGATGCCACGACAATCAGAGAATCTGATGACCCCTATCACGACACTCAGAACCGATTTGTTCCAGTCGGCTGTTTCATTGTTTCAAATTTTAAATATTCTCATTAAAACAACTCTAATTTTTTCAATCGTGATCTACTCCCGCCTCTCTGTCTTCCGAATCGGCAATCAACTTTTCATCATCTCCTTTCAGTCCAATGCTCATACGCTCGTGGGTATGTTTTTCGAATCTCCTCTACTGAATATGCTTTGGATTTCTCGAATGAGTTTCTTCTTCGGCAGACAAAGGTGGTGTACGCTCACGTTTCTTACAATAGTTAACAATTTCTTTTAAAAACTGATCTCCGTATTTCTTCAATTTTATTTCACGAATACCATTTATATTTTGGAGACTTGGTATATCCTGGGGAACTATGGCAGCCATTGCCGCCAAAATAGAATCGTGGAAAATGATTATAGACGGTACATTTGTTTCCTCAGCGATTTTTTTCCTCAAATTCACTAAAATTTCAAATAGATCGCGATCAAAGTCTTCACCAACATCTTCGTGCGCCACTTGAACTGCTTCTGGTTTTTTCGATAGAATGCCTTCTTTTTTGGCGGAGAAAGGTAACACGTTTTCACATCCCCCGTACTTTTGTGACCCCTCTCTGACTATCTGATTCTCTGGTTTCATGGCATCCCGCCTGAGCCGCTTCCGAACCCGATCCAGTGCAGCCCCAACATCAACTGGTTTGTCAGACTCTTCTTGTGCTGGTGCAGGGGGTGGAGCAGAAGATTTCCGAGATTTCGGTGGTGTATAAGGAGGTTTTCCCAGCAGTTCGTGAAGTATCATTATCGCCGCATGTTTATCCAGCGGTTCGTTGTGATTGCCACATTTGGGCGACTGTATGCAGCTTGGGCACCCGTCATGGCATGGACAGCCTTCAACGGCTTTCAGAGTAACCTCAAGAATATCGAGTATTATTTCATAGCCTCTCTCTGCATAACCCACGCCGCCACGATGTCCGTCATATACAAATACCCCCGACCTCCCATTGAGATCGTTGTGGTTGGGCGTTGCTATGCCACCCACATCATTCCTGTCCGCTAAAAGACGCAGCGGGTACATCGCGATCATGGCGTGCTCGATAGCGTGGATGCCCCCCGCAAAATCAAGATTATGTTCTTCGACAAGGTTCGTGAATCTGTCGGGAAGTTCGATCCAGAGGGCTACAGTTTCAAGAGAGAGATTCGGCATATCCAAAAGGCATGACTCTATTACAATATCCCTAAAATACTTGTATTTCTTGTACTCGGTCACCTGCTCCACCACCTCAACGTCTCCAAGACCAACTTTTGCATCTCTGCATGATGGTAGGGGTTTCTCCGTATATTTCTCTTTTATGGATATATCAGAAGTGAATAAGGCTTTAGTATAATATTCTGCTTTTGTTTCTTCGGCACGTATCTCTTTCTTGTCGTGGTCAAGCTTGATGACCTGATATGGTGTGCCTATATGCAGGTATATGGCACCCTCAAAAGCTTCCTTGAATGCCATCGCCTTTTCAATCCCCTTTTCGATTAGAATACGCTGCCCACCGCTGAATGTGAATATTGAGTAAGTATCCTGACTTATACCGCGGATGGAGACTTGCATGTGGGGGTTCGGATTCACTGCTGACTTGCTCTCATCTCCTGTTAAGAGCCCTTCTGCCTCAAGCATCTCGATTGTCCTTGCTGACCCGCTTCCAAAGTATTTTTCATCTTCTTCTGTGAGGGGCATCTCATTTGCCGCACATAGGATATGACCCGCTTGAATATACGGGTTTGATACGTTGAGTACTGCCTCTTCGCTACTCGTGCCGAAGAACTCTTCGGGATATTGCATATAGTACTGATCAAGAGCGTTCAAACCTGCCACCAGCACAACAACACTCTCTTTATCACCCCTTCCAGCCCGTCCTGCTTGCTGTCTTGTATTCATGATGGTGCCTGGATATTTATCAATGATACACGCGTCCAGCCCGCCGATATTTATGCCAAGCTCAAGTGCATTGGTTGATATAACTCCGCGGAGAGTTCCATCAGACAGTTTCTTTTCGATGCCCTCGCGTTCTTTGCCGAAATACCCGGCTCTATAGGGGGAAATTTTATCCACCAGGTCATGCAATTCTTTTTCACGAAGGCTGCGCTTAGCTGCTACATACATTCGTTCCACGCCTTGTCTCGACCGGGTAAATGCGATGGTCTGAAGTCCGTACAGTATAAATGCGCCGAAAAGCTTACGCGACTCAGTGAAACTGCTTTTCCTGACGTTAAAACCCCACTCGTTGACATATCTTGGCGGGTTCCAGAAGATAAATTTCTGAGGACCTCTGCCAGAGCCGTCCCTGTCAATTGCAGTAACTTTCCTGCCAATCAGAGCACCTGTGTGCTCACCGGGGTTTCCTATAGTGGCTGAGCAGCAGATATACTTCGGATGCGCACCATAATTACGCGCATACGCGATTTAGTCTTCTCAGGAGATTCGCCATGTTGCTGCCCATTACGCCACGGTAATAATGGCTCTCGTCTACCACAATATACTGCAAGTTTGAAAGAAATCTCTTCCAGATACGATGCCATTGCAGAAAACTCATGTGGATCATCTCAGGATTTGTAAGAATGATTTGGGAATTTCCAGACCTTACCGCCCGTTTTTCATCACCACTCATCGTGCCAATGTACTTGTCAATTTCCGAATCTGTGCCAAGTTCATCTCTGAATTCGACGAAATTTTTATACTGATCATTGACCAGCGCATTAAGCGGAGCGATATAAAGGGTGGTTGCATCCGGATCATCCATGACCACCTCGAAGATCGGGAGCATGTATGAGAGTGACTTTCCACTGGCTGTACTCGTCACCAAAACAATATCCTCTCCTGCTCTAACATGCTCGATGGCTTCTACCTGATGGCTATATAGTTGTTCTATCCCCATCTGACTTAATGCGAAGTTTATCAAAGGCTTTAGTTCAATTGATGCGTGTTCCGGATCCTTAAAAGATGTATCTTCTATGTGTACAATCTGACCCTCATAGATCTTAGATGATTTGATGTCTTCGATTATATTGGATATCGGCATTTTTCCCACCATCTTTGCACTCGGATTGACCCACTGTTCGCTCTGGTTGATATCGGTTATCCACGTGGACGATGCCGCACCCTCTGGAATGTCATTATAGTCCGCTCGCTTGATCCCGTGTTCCCGCAGGAAGTAGCTGATGACGCTTCGCTCTGCCTCTGCGATCGGGACATTGAACCGTTCGGTCAGATTGCTAAGCCGCCGCTCGATCTCGGGGGATTCAATCTCGACATTCAGTTCGAGGAATCGTTTTCGTATCTGTTCGGATGTTTCATCGATTATAATATTCCCTCTGCCATTGGGTCATGTTTAATCCTCAAACATCCGGATAGATAAAGGCACTCGAAGAGTGGGGTGAATGTGATGCCGGGATTTGGTTCCTACCGCAGAATGACGGTCAGCACCAGAGGACGTGGCAGCCCCGGTGCGAAGATAAATTTATGTGGAGTGGATGCAAATGG
>QMVM01000153.1 GCA_003661105.1 Methanosarcinales archaeon
AAGAAGTTGATATAGAAGTCGTGGTTGCAGATGTGGATGGTATCTTTAGGGAGAAGATTACTATCAGCTGAGTTTGATAGGAGTGTCAGGTCTTCCTGATGCTCGATCTTGAACACATAATTTCGTATATACCACACAGCTCCCTGCAGGATAGTATTTCACATACGTGTTAGCATTGCCGCGGACAACCCCCCGCGAATGCAGACAGATATCCTGAACATTCGATTTGACCGTTCGCAGGCATTCGCAACCTCTGGCAGGGCTGTTGCGCCGCATGGTTTGGAGCGCAGATAACAGTCCTGTCGGGTGTATAATCTTATGTGCAAACCAAACCAATATCCGGATAGGATGGATGCAAGAATCAAAGCTATCCTTATAGCGGAGGGTTCGGTGGGCATCGAGTCCGAACTGCTCGGCACCTCCAGGACTCTCGCGTCAGGGCTGTCAACCGCTGGGCCGGGCGCAGGGATCGGGTCGTTCTTCTTCAGATCGGGTAGGAGTCGTGTTCGACTGGAGTACAAGAACGATCCCGATGCAACTCTCTTATTGCGGCGGATTGATAATGTTGGCGATACCCGCGTTGCTGCTGGCAATGGCAGCGGCGATGATGATGTAATCATCTTTTACAAAGGCAGGGAACTTGTGCGCGGCAGAATCGAGCCTGCGCTGCTGCACTGCCCGGAGCAGGCATACATCACCTTAAGCGAATCCTGCATCTTTAACTGTACGTTCTGCCCGGTCCCGAAACTTAGAGGTAGGACCAAAACCGCAGACGAGGTCTTGCGAATGGTAGCTGATGCATCCCGGACCGGCAACCTTCGTGCAATCTCTATCACATCAGGAATCGAGTGTTCGCCCGGAGAAGAGGTTACCCGGGCTGTCGATCTCGTAAAAACCCTCACAAAGTACAATCTGCCAATAGGAGTATCGGTATATCCGACCGGGGATTCATCCATCCGCCTGAAGGAGGCAGGCGCTGTTGAGATCAAGTACAATGTGGAGACTATGGACCGGGAGATCTTTGGACGTGCTTGCGCTGATATGGATCTCGATTTTGTGCTTGCCTCGCTAAAGGATGCTGTGGACATCTTTGGCAAGAATCGGGTCTTCTCAAACTTCATTATCGGTCTGGGGGAGTCGGACGGAACTGTGAGGGATGGTGTGGAGGCGCTTGCGGGGCTTGGTGTAATTCCGATTCTGCGCGCGTTAAACCCGCATCCGCTCCGCCCTGATCTTATGGACGTTTGCCCGGATGCGGCACGTCCGGATGCCGATCGACTGCTCAGACTTGCCCAGTTCGAGCGCGAGGTACTGGATGCGCACGGGTTGCGGGCTGATGTAGCAGAGACGATGTGCCTGCCGTGCGGGGGATGTGATCTTGTGGTGCATTGGGATGTGTGAGATTAGGAGGGCAGGACCTTATGGCGAATGTAGATGTATGCTACGGGAAAGATACTCACTATCACAAGACTGGCTTTACAGTCTCTTAAATTTGTAAATATCCCAATTGCTGGATATTTGATCAGAAAAAAACCACTCAAGAGGGTAAAAAGTTTCGATCCGAGACTGATAGATATAGCTTAGGCATCGGAGTCGATCCGGAGGTCGGAAAAATGTGCGGTAGGCAGGCGTGTATGCAGGGAACTACACAGAAATTCGGAATCCACAGAGTCGGTGTTCTCGAACGAACTGGATGAAGGAATGGTCAAATCCGGAAAAGCCAGATATGTTACAGAAAAAGAGGCAATAAACACATTAAAGGGATATCACGGCAAACCTTTGATCATATCAAGAGTTTCTGGCAGGTACATGGAGATCTGCCGTTCGCTGCCAGAGGTGTGAGTGTACTGGAGGATGGGGAAGTGTGGAATTGCATGTCTGGATTGGTGAACTTGCTGAGTCGACAAATTATGCAAAACAACATAAACAGCCAGGAAATACGATCGCTAAAGATACTGCTACTGCCGTTACTTCTCCAAAAGGAAATAATGTAAGACCTCAGTTAGGCCCACCAAGCAACGATAGGCATCGAACAAATGATCCTCGGTAATAGGTCGGTGGAGGCTCACTGGTACCAGAATAACTGAAATGTATCCGGCTCTGTCCCTCCAGCACTCTACCCAGATCCAGCCTGACGGATGTTAGACAACATAAATTCCATCGTAACGGTTAAACTTGAAGAGAGACATACGGAAAACTGTGATGAAGGAGATTAGTGACATCATCAAGGAGTTTAAACTGGAAGTTAGGGAACTCTATGGCAAGAGGTTAAAGAATGTCATCCTCTACGGCTCTTATGCAAGGGGTGCAGCTACGGATGATTCTGATATTGATGTGGCTGTAGTTCTCGAAGGGGACATCTCACCAGGAAGAGAGATAGACCGGATGATAGATATCATCACAGAGATGAATCTAAAACATAATATTTTAATATCAGTCTACCCCGTATCTGAAATAGATTATCTTACTTTGAAAAGCCCGTTACTCATGAACGTCCGAAAGGAAGGGGCGCCCATATAAGAGAGGCAGCATCCTTAATTGAGAGGGCGAAGAAATATCTTAAAAGTTCCTGAACATATAAAAAAGGAGGCATGAACCAATGAACAAAACATGGTGGATCGCAATCACGGGCACTCTGGCGCTTATCGCAGTATACGCCGTGATCGTGCTCTTGATGGTGAAACTGCTCTGGGCATGGACGATCCCGGACATCTTCCCAGGAGCTGTTTCAGAGGGTCTGATAGCAGGGTCGATATCCTGGTACACCGCGTTTAAAATAGCTGTCTTCGTTGCAGTACTTGCCGGACTGGCAGGTGTGCGGCGGGGCAGGGAGTCGTAACTTCGCGGCACCTGTGGCATCTCTCAAAACTATCACACAATCGAGGATTGAGGTTTCAGAACGAAAGAATCACCAGTGATCTAACACTTATATACATGGAGAAATACACTTCTCCATAAGTATACCCACCACAGACATACCCAACAGGTTGTTGCAGTCGGGATGAAAGATCGCTGTGTGGTTATATCCAACAGGAGGGAGCACAATGAAAAAGAAATTTGATCAGGTGTATCAGTTCAAGATCACGCTTGCGGGTGCTAAACCACCGATCTGGCGGCGAATACATGTCCCGGAGACCTACACATTCTGGGATCTGCATGTCGCGATCCAGGACGCTATGGGCTGGGGAGATGGTCATCTCCACGAATTCAAAATGATCGATCCGTCAACTGGTTCAGAGGTGTGTATAGGGATCCCGGGTGAAGACTTTGGCGAAAAAATCCTTCCGGAGCATAGACGAAAGATAGCCAAATATTTTTCTATGGAGAATCGATCGGCAGGATATGTATATGATTTCGGTGATAACTGGGAACATGAGGTACAACTGGAGAAGATACTTCCAAGAGAAAAGGGTGCCACATATCCGACATGCATCAAGGGAAGGAGGGCATGTCCCCCTGAAGATTGTGGCGGGTTATGGGGCTATGTTGACATCTTGGAAGCACTGGAAGACCCTGACAATGAGGAGACTGAAGAACTGCTGGACTGGGTTGGCGAAGACTTCGATCCCGAACATTTCGACACCGCGGAGGTCAGCTTTAGCGATCCTGCTAAACGCTTCAAATTTGTGTTTGGGTAGAAGATACACGACCACATGGACCGCGAAATACCGGCGCACCACCAAACATCCAACTCCGGTCTCCAGTTGAAACCAAGGGGTTGGGCTGACAGCATTCACATCGAAAGTATTGCATCTCACCCAACTCCGGTCTCCAGTTGAAACCAAGGGGTCGGGCTGACAGCATTCACATCGAAAGTATTGCATCTCACCCAACTCCGGTCTCCAGTTGAAACCAAGGGGTCGGGCTGCACCCACCACAAACACCAGAACCAAAAAAACAATCCGGACGATCAGACTCTACACTACACCATCTCACAGGCAAGCACACATACCATTCAAGCAAGCATACAAAACTTAAATCAGCCGACAACCACAAGATACACTTCACCAATGCCACCCACCATCCTCAAGATTGGAGGTAGCGTCCTCACAGAGAAGACCGACACCCCGACACCGAAACCATCCGCAATTAAGAGGTGCGCCGCAGAGATCGCATCGTGTCATCCGTCAGCAGACAACCCGCTGATCCTGATTCACGGCGCGGGATCGTTTGGGCATCCGCAGGCAAAAAAGCACGATTCGCCGGATGGATTCACCAATTCCGGGATAATCGAGATCCACCGATCCGTAACATTGCTAAACGAACTTGTTGTCGATGCATTGATCGAAAGTAACGTCCCGGCGGCAACCGTGCATCCGTTCGGCTGCACCGTGGCAGATGCCGCACGTATCAGTGAGATGCAGACCGCTCCGATCGCGCTGATGCTTGCCTGCGGCATCGTGCCTGTGCTGCATGGCGATGTGGTGATGGATAGCAAGCTTGGAGCATCGATCATATCAGGCGACCAGATCGTGCCGTATCTTGCAACGCAGTTTGGCGCGTCGCGCATCGGATTCGGGACTGCAGTCGATGGCGTGATCGCAGATGGCAGCGTGGTTCCGGAGATCACACCAGGGACGTTTGAGGCGGTGCGATCCCATATACATGGCTCGGAGGGCACCGATGTGACCGGCGGGATGTTTGGAAAGGTTCGCGAACTGCTCGGGATCGATATCGATTCGTACATATTCAGTGCGGTAAAGCCGGGTATGATCGCGGGATTCTTGTCTGGCGAAGAACCCGGGACGAGGATAACGAAGACAGGGAATCGCCCCCGGCGCCTGCCGTGACCGCGACGAAAGCATCGTCAACATCGGCAAACGCGATCGCGACAGTTGCGCCGCCAGGCGAGCGCGTGACGCCAGCGGCAACAAAGAGACCAGCGGCAACAAAGGCGACTACACCGGCGGCGGCAGAGACTGCGAAGAAGGGTGCGCCCCGCTTCACCGCGACATTCGTGATCGCAGGGATGCTTGCAGTCGCTTACGCGATGATGCGGCGCAGGACGTAGGCGGCAGTACAGGCGATGACGGAGGAAGGGAGCACTTCCCTTCACTGTCTTTCTTTTTTTGGAGGAATCTTCGCGGTTGCAGCGAGTATGGTCAGGTCATCGAATGGAGAACTGTTTCTTCTCATTGATCGGGTGTATTCACCTGGATTTTGAAGGTATCGCTGGAAATTATGGAAACAGCCCATCACTTTCTTCGACCCTCAGATGTAACCACATATTATGATGCTGAATTTCCGCACCAAACCTTCCATCACAAATATCTCAGCCATGTTAAGCTACATGAAGATGTCAAAAGCGATAGGGCTGTCTGTGGGCAGCATAAAGGAATATCTCCTATATCTGGAGCAGGCACACCTCATATATCAACTGAACT
>QMVM01000154.1 GCA_003661105.1 Methanosarcinales archaeon
TGTGGCTCTTCAGTAACTCTGGAACCGGACCGGGCTGTGAGATTATGCAGATACCGGATGCGGCGGTGCGTTTCATCTGGGATGCAGCAAGATACGGGCTGGATGCTGAGATTGCATCACTGGCAATGGCTGATAAATTCATTAAGAATCCAGACAATCGCTTACTGAGTTCAATCCGCAACAAAACAGATTATTTGGGGTTGTATCCAAGAAAGAAATATGATGGTGCTTCTGTTAAGATGTTTACGTTTTATCAAACTCACCTTCTCGGTGTTCCTCATAAAACTCTCGTCGCATCACAAAAACTGGCTGAAGGTCTTCTGCCAGACAGTGAAAAGGAACAGAAGGCGTGGATCAAATCAGATGTATTCGGAGATGCTAAAAACCCCAACACTAAAAATCGTAACATCCTGAAGAGCAAAATCGTTGAGATGGTGGAAGACGGGCGGCTATCACTCGATGATTATCTCTACATCTTTCCGGTGGAGTCGCTGTTTCCACTGCGGGTGAGTCTCAGGGGGTTTGACATGACCCAATATTTCCTTCGCCACATTGATGATGAAATCCCGAATTATGAATATGAACAATCTATAGAGGACAAGTATATGAAAATGAAACCAGAGATACTGAAGGCAGCACATCTATATTTCAACGACTATGTTGAAAATCTTGGGATGGCGCGATTCAGAAAAGAGGTTCTTGACGAATTCAGGAGGGGCACAAAACACGTTTACTGGATCAAAAACGTGATGTGTGACCTCTCCGAACGCCACGAGGGATTCGGACCCGATGATTGGGATAGTTTCTGGCATGATCTATACCATGACGAGTATGGAAATTTCGTTGGATATGAGCTGCTATTCCAGATGAGGCTGGCACTTGCAGACCTGTATCGGAAAAAAATACAGGAGAATATAACGATAAATCCTGAAATAAATCAAACAAGAGGAAATTGAAATGATAAAAGAGAAACAAACCATAGAAATGAGCCACATAGTCGGAACATTCCTTGTTTCGGCGCATGGGGCATTCCTGAACGGTGCCGGAATAGATACGTCCGGCGAAGATCGAACCAGCGTCATACCCAAGCAGTTCTCCGATGGAAAGTACCGGGTGCCGTATGTATCGGCGCAGGCATGGAGACACTGGTTGAGAGAGACGTTAATCGAGGAAACTGGGTGGCAGAAAAGTACGTTGCGTGCCATCAAGTTGAGCGAGAAGGGGACTACCAGCAAGATAGCAGGAGAGCTGGATCCGATCAACTATCCCGAGGATGATCTATTTGGCTACATGAGGGCTGAAGAAGGGCAGGGGCGCACCGGAACGACAGAAGAAGACACTGGCAGCGAAGGAAATCAGAAAAGATCTAAAGTTAAGGCACTTATCAGAGCTTCTCCATTCATGTCCTCAATCCTTGTATCGCTGCGGAAATTTGGATGGAAAGGAAAGGACGAGGGATTCGTCCATCTGGAAGAAGGGACGCCGGTCCCATATTCCACGGTCTTCTATAACACCAACCTGCAGGCGATATTCGGACTTGACATGACCCGCGCTGGTGTCTTTCGCAATGTTGGCGACCGCATAGAATTGCGTGAAGACCTGATCAAACCGGGAATGGAGCAGGGCAAACTGAAAGAGCGAAAAGAGAATATTTACGAACTATCAGACAGTAATACCTCAAAAATCCGTGCAGGAGAACTGTTGTATGCCATTTCAGTTCTGCGAGGCGGTGCCAAGCAGGCAGCGTTTGCAACCGACGTATCCCCAAAAGTGCTGATTCTTGCAGGACTTGATTGCGGCAATCTGATATTCAACAATCTATTTGAAGATAATCCGGATCAAACAGCTTCTGACGGACCAACCATAAAAGTGGAGACGCTAAAAGAGATTGCATCGGATTATGCGGATCGATTGGTTACTCCTGTTTACATCGGAATCAGAAAAGGTTATCTCAATCCCGAAAACGAGAAAGCGGTGCATGCACTCGGCAACGGTGATTCAAGGTTTGTTGTCGATACGCCGATCAATATAACAAAGACATTCGTTTCCGAACATCTTGGATATGATAGGAACAAAAAGACGCGATAGAGAGGACTTGTAGATGGATAAACTGATCCATGCCACGATCCGGGGAATTACAGCGACGTTCAGAATCCCTCTCGTCGTGAGTGGTACATCTCTCTGTGCCCCGGTGCCATCATACCCCACATTGCTCGGATTCATCGGATGCTGTGCAGGAAGGGAAGTTTATCCAGATGAGGTTAGAATCGGCTTCGAGTATTGCTTTGGTGGGGGTGCAACTGGTGCTGGATTGGGTGTGGACATGGAGACGACACATCGATTCGAACTCAAAAACGATAGGTTACGACCCCACCCAAAAGGAACGTCAATGAGATTCTATGAATTCCATGCATACCCGGTTTTAGAGTTGTATCTGGATAATCCGGATTTCTTTGATGTCCTCCGACAACCGGCAGGAATCCCGACATTCGGAAGATCGCAAGATTTAGCGTGGATTGAGAACGTCAAAACGGTAGACGTAGAACAGAAACCGTCTGGTACAGTAGGCACAACGCTCATGCCGTTTCCGCAGGAGGATGTGGGCGGCAGGATGCTCAGACTACCGGAATTCTTTGACAACACACAAACCGGATTAACAAGGAATCCTGTGAATATCCGGCTATTTCAGGTTGTTTCTGCGGGTTCAACCATTGAGAATCCGAATTTATACCGCATAAAAACCGATAAGGATACCAATCATGTCATCTACCTCCACGAGTGGGCAGGAATTGATGGCGAAGAGTGATGGAAAAACAACACTCTTTGACCATCTGCGGGATTGTGCAAAAGTGGCCTCCGGGGTCGCTGATGGTGCGCCGTTTGACAGAGACTACCGGGAGAAATTGAAGAAGGATCTGCTCTTTTGTGCTATCGTGCACGATGTTGGTAAATCGGCAAATGGCTTTCAGGAGGTTATGTACGGACGGAGGAGAAACTGGGGGGGAAAGCGTCACGAAATTCTATCCACTGCTTTTGCTGCAACATTCCCCAACATAAAAGAAGAGCAGTTGTTTGCGATTTTAACCCATCACCGAAGTATCTTACCAGACGCTGCGATGAGTGGTAGGGAAAAAACGTTACCCGAGAACCAGATGCTGTTCAAAGGAGAGTTAGATGATATTGCGCCAGTCTACGAAGACATGCGAAGAGAATGGTGTGAACGATCTCAAGACTTCTTGAAAGTGTGGAACCGCGTATGTTATGAAACAGGACAACACGAGTGGGAACTGGATAAAATCCCGGACATTGCAGATGTCGGGCTATCTTATGGGTGGCTATCCCGCTCGACACGAAACGGGCAACCCGTAACTGTGCCAGAGGGCAAGCGGAGATATGCCGCATTATTGCGTGGCGCGCTGATCAGTTCGGATCATCTGTCCTCTGCTGGTGTAACGAGTCTCCCACCATCAGTCACACTGAAGGATTGCCGGGTTTTCAGAGAGGGTGAGGTTCCTCGCCCGTTTCAATTGGTTTCCGGTAATGTTCGCGGCGATGCCATTCTAAGAGCACCCACCGGTTCTGGAAAAACGAATGCATCACTTCTGTGGGCAGCTTGCAACCAAGTCGAAAACGGGCGTCTGTTTTATGTGCTGCCGTATACCGCAAGCATAAACGCGATGTTTGGTACGCTGCAGAATATATACGGGCAAGGAAACGTGGGACTCCTTCATCACAAAAACATAGCACATCTGTATAAACTTCAGGAAGATGCATCATACGATGGTAGCAAGGCAAAGCTTCTGGCAGACCTTGCGCGGGAGATATATCACCCAATCCGAACATGCACACCACACCAGATTCTCCGCAGCGCATTGCGCGGGCGTGGGTGGGAGCAATCGTTGATAGAATTTCCAGGAGCGTGCTTCATCTTCGATGAGATTCATGCCTATGAACCAAGAATCACAGGGCTTATATTTGCGATGATCGACTGGTTGAAACCACTCGGCGCAAAGTTCCTATTTGCATCTGCGACGATGCCAAAGTTTCTTCAGGGACTCATCGAGGAGCATTTGCCCGACAAACCGACAATAATCGAGCCAGATCCGTCGAAAGCGGCGGACAAAGAGGTCATCACCAAAAAACGGCATATACTTGAGATATTGCCCGGAGATATTCTGGAGCAACTCGATACGTTTATGGAACGTTTTTCAGGCAAAAAACTGTTGATCATCTGTAACCACGTTCCGACTGCGCAAAGCGTCTACGAATACATTGTTAATGGCATCGAGGGGGGAGCGTATGATGTTGATGTACCAGTGCTGATTCATTCGCGCTTTACTCAGAGAGACCGAAGCGATCTGGAGGATACGATCTTGAATCAGCAGCCAAAAATCCTTATCGCGACTCAGGTGGTTGAGGTCAGTTTGAATCTGGATTATGAGGTCTGCATAAGCGAACCCGCACCAATCGATGCATTGATTCAGAGGTTCGGGCGTGTGAACCGATATGGTAAACGAGATCCGGAAACTGTGATTGTGTTGAGGGAGCAGGTAAATAGAGTGAACATTTATCCAAAAGAGATCGTTGAAAAGACGATTCAGCATATAGAACCACTACAAGATGCTCTGTTAACAGAAACAGATATTATTAACGCGGCGGATGCGGTTTACGCTGATGGATATGAAAAAAAGGAGCGGGAAGAGTTCGAACGTGCTTTGAATTACCCTGAACTGAAGGATTTCGATGAACATACGATTGCCGGGGTCTACCGGAACTGGGTAGAGGATGTCATAGAAGGAACTGACCAGTCGATCGAGGTTTTACCGGAGGCGTGTCACGAGGAGTATGCAAGATTGCGCAGTGACAAACGATGGATTGAGGCGGGCATGCTTCTCGTTCCGTTGCGTGTTACACAATTCAGTGCGCTCCGTTTAAAGGGATATACCGAACCGATCCTGGAGGATGATGGTGTATTTGCGATAACCGCTCCTTATGATTCAAAAATCGGTCTTCAGATAACCGGACTTCCACAGAAAACAGAAGAGGGTGCAGTGTTTATTTGATATTATAATAATTTGATTATTATTAATTTCACAAATTCGGTATACTGCCCCCATTCCCTTTATGTAGACCAGACCATACTGGCGCATCGACAACATCTTAACCCGCTATGGACAGTATCACACTATGACGGACATACAGATACGATCTCATTAACAGACCATGCGCTATCGTATACATGGTATCACACTATGACAGACATACAGATACCCCCGATGATGGAAAAAGAGATTCATGCCTTGATCGAAACGAAATACTACCCCTCGATCTCAGAGGCAGTCAAGGACGCCTTCAGAGCGCTATTCGCAGCAAA
>QMVM01000155.1 GCA_003661105.1 Methanosarcinales archaeon
CAGATGTATCGCCTTCATGACTAATCATGGTTTCTGATGTGTGGGGCGGTCAGGGTCAGTGGTGTCAGGTCGATGCGGTAAGCCCCTGCAGAAGTAAGACTTTATAGGATGACGATAAATAGTTAATCTGGACTTTGACATACATTGAGGATGTGTAAATATGGACAAACGAACAATTATATTGATCGCGCTCGCGGCTATGGTATTTAGCATCCCAGCA
Organism: Methanosarcinales archaeon; assembly: GCA_003661105.1. Lineage (GTDB taxonomy): Archaea > Halobacteriota > Methanosarcinia > Methanosarcinales > Methanogasteraceae > Methanogaster_A. Next base: position 221 of record QMVM01000155.1, read on the forward strand.
GGCGCGGAGATAAGTGAGACACAGGGTGGCGGTAATGGCACCCACCTGCCAGGGTGGAATGAGACGCTAATGCCAGTGGTGACAGCAACACCAATCCTAATACCAATCCCGGAACAAACAATTGTAATACCAATCCCGGAACCAGTCCCGATACCAGCAATTGCGGTACCAGTTCCGGAATCGCCAGTTATAGTAGTAATAAAGCCGGCGGAACCAACGCCGGCGGTCGAGATCCGCGGTGAAGTCGTGGACGCTGCAACCCAGATCGCTCCGTTCATCTGGACCGGACAGAACTTTGCAGGACTCTATTACGATGTGGACCGGAACCTGATGTCTGACTCGCTCACATCGACCGTTACAGTACCGGATACCATCGAGGCAGGCGATCTCGCGTATACGGCATACCGGGCAGAGTCATGCTACACAAACCCTGAGATCGGCGAATACTTAGCGATCGGATGGTTTGGCGAGAGATATATGGCGGTCAATGGTAAGCCGTATGTGATATCGCCGATCATCTTTGAGATGAATGATGACTGCAAGAAGACACTTGCAACGGGGGATGAGTGGAATCTTGGAAACGGGTATTCTCTTGTTGTGATGCGGATCGATCTTGATACGAATGAAGTCTTGCTCTCGCTTCTCAAGGACGGTTCGGAGGTGGCATCGTCGGTTATCCAGCCGCATGAAACAGGAGATTGGTTTGGCAACTGTATGTATATCAGCGGCTTTCCCGGAGCATACACTGTCACGATGTGGAACGCTCCGACAACGAGCACCTTCGTATATCAGGAGGATGTAGGGCTGGAGGATGAAGTACCGGTCTTCAGCGTGTATGTGGACGCGATCTTTCGCGGAACAGAGACCAATCTCGTACAACTCAAATACGCGATGCTGATCGACGATGATCTCGTAAGTGTCATCGAGACGGGAACTGGCATTATGGAGGCGGAGACGGTTACACCTGAATCGGTCAGGCTCGTAAACAACAAGTGCATCAATCTTAACATGGATTCCGATATCAATATCGCAGAGGATCTCGGAATCCATGTTGCTGATGATCGGGATGGGAATGGGGTTAACAATTACAGGTATTATCCATACATTAGACGTGAATGCCCGACTCCTGAGCCGGAACCAACACCAACACCAACGCCAACACCGGCACCGCCCCCTGCATACGGACCTGTCGAGATCCGCGGTGAGGTAGTAAATCTTACCGGCACACAGGAGGAGGATCTGGTATGGAACGCATACAACTTCGCTGGTTTCTGGTACGATCCGGACTATGATCTGGAGATGGAGAATCTGAGGATAAGGGCAGGTGCGTTAAACGACTTCACAGAGGACCGGATGATTGACGAAGGTGATCTGACATACACCACCCATCCGGTGTTCCATGAATATGAACTCCACGAGAATGAAAACCTGACTGTCGAGAGTGATAACGATGATGGCGACACTGGGTACTGGATAGAGGGCTGGATGGCGAAGGAGTATGTGGCAATCGATGGCAGAGCCGATAAACTCTGTACCCGGCGGGTCGAGTTCGAGAATGATGATAAGAAGACGCTGGCAACCGGTGAAGAATGGGACCTTGGCGGCGGATTTTCTCTTACCGCTGACAAGATCAACCTCGAAGGCGACACAGTCTGGTTCTCGCTTTGCAAAGATGGTAAGGAACTCGACTATGAAGTGGTGTCGACCAATGGTACGCAACAGGATCGGGTATACACCTACACTTCAGACATCGGTGGTGAGGATGATATTCCAGTCTTCTCGTGCTACGTGGATGCTATATTCAGGGGAACCGACTCCAACATCGTGCAGGTCATGTACGTCTTCCTAATCGATAACGAGGTCATTGAGATCAAGACCGGTGATACATACGGCATCATGGAAGTGATGACTGTAAGCGGGAGTGAAGTCACTCTAAGAAACGATGAGGACACCATTGATCTCGACACGGACACCATGGAACAGATCATGGGCGACATGTACTTCGTAACTGCGGATGATAGTTCTGCGATCCGGTTTTACCCGATGGCTGAGTACTCAGAACCGGGTGTCTATGAAGTTCGCGGTACTGTTGTGGAACCGGATGCTGCCAACCCCTCATCCGGTGCGGACCATGTATGGGATTACAGCAACTTCGCTGGTTTCTGGTATGGGCTTGATGATGATCTGGCAACAGAGACGCTAACAATCAATGGATCTGCAACGGGCTTCCCGTCTGATCGGGTACTCGATGAAGGCACCGTGATGTACGAAACTTATCCGGTCTATCAGGAATATGAACTCCATACGGATTTGGGCTTGACTGTCGAGAGTGACCACCCTGGCGGCGACTGCGGCTACTACCTCGAAGGATTTATGGCAGATGAGTATGTGGCAATCGATAACAATGCCGACAAACTCTGCAGATTGTTAGTCGAGTTCGAGGATGATGATAGGAAAACGCTGGCAACCGGCGAGAAGTGGTATCTCGGCGGTGGATTCACACTTGTTCCAAACCAGATCGACCTCGAATCTGGCAGGGTATGGTTCTCTCTTGCGAAGGATGGTAAGGAACTCGACAACGAAGTGATCTCATGTGGCAGCGGGAACCCTCAGGATCGTGTATACACATACAACGCAGACCTCGGTGGCGAGGAAGATATTCCGGTATTCTCGTGCTACTTGGATGCTATATTCAGGGGAACCGACTCCAACGTCGTGCAGGTCATGTACGTCTTCCTGATTGATGATGCTGTGTCTACGATCGATACCGGTGATGAGTTTGGGAGCATGGAGGTCGTGACTGCAAGCTCCGCCGGGATCACCCTCATAAACGATGAAACCATCGATCTGGATTCCGGAACCACCGAACGGATCATGGGGGATATGTACTTCAGGGTGGCAGACAACGACACGGTGAGATTCTATCCGTTCGTCGAGCGCACAATCAGAGGCACTGTACCCGCATCAGAAGAACCAGAAGAAGAACCAGAAGAAGAAGAATCCGTATCAGACGCCGATGGCGACGGCGTTCCCAATCTCTGGGACCAAGAACCAGACACGCCCAGGGGTTACTGGGTGAACCCAGAGGGCATCGGGCGAAAGTGGGGCGACATGGACGGCGATGACAAGCTCACATCGGCAGACGCACTCGCACTATTGCAGGCGGCTGCCGGGAAGATCGGTTTGTGATCGGAATTGTGATGCTGGCGGTGCTTATGCGCCGTCAGTTTAATTATTTCATGCATCCCGGGCTGTGCTGGCATCGCTTGCAGGCATACTTTCGTAGATCAGGGCAAGCTTTGCAACAATCTGGCAGAGTCTGTCAATTTTATTCAGCACTTCCACAACGCACCCCATATCAAGGTTGCCATAGCTATAGACGATACTGTTTCGCAGTCCATTATATTCAGGTCCCGGCTCTTCTCTGTGTTGTATGGGTAACACGAACACCCGTTTACAAAGATAGGGCGATGGTGGCACAAGGACAAGGAGATCGACGTTGTCTCCTTAAACGATGCGACAAAAGAGATCCTGTTTGTTGAATGTAAGTGGAAGAACCTGTCCCGGAGGCAGGCAGAGGTGGTACTTGGCGAGCTTTCAGAGAAATCGCGTCACGTCGATTGGAATAATGCGGCGAGAACGGAGTATTTTGGAATTATCGGGAAAAGGATTGAAGGGAAAGACGAATTGAGGGAAAAGGGGTTTGTTGTCATGGATCTTGATGATTTTTAGGTTCTCGACGGAATGAATACGAATCGCTTTTTGGTGACCTTATAACAGGATTGATCGAACTCGGAGCGATTGTGGGATGTGACAGAACATCCTGCCGCAGGATACTTGTAGTACCTGTTGTGTGATGATTATTGATATTGCCGATCCGACGGGGAGATATATTTATGTAACGTCGAATGCATGGAGTAAATGTCATATGTGTATTCAATCCGCATTGGGTATAAGGAGTTGTAAATATGAACATACCGATAATTGTACTGATCGCGCTCGCGGCTGTTGTATTCAGCATACCAGCAGGCGCAGAGATAAACGAGACGCAGGGCGGAGGTGGCGGTGGCGCCTATCCACCAGGGTGGTTTGAAACGCAAACGCCAGCAGCGGTCGAGATCCGCGGCGAGGTCGTGGACGCTGCAACCCAGATCGCTCCGTTCATCTGGACCGGACAAAACTTTGCAGGGCTCTATTATGATGTGGACCGGAACTTGATGTCTGACTCGCTCACATCGACCGTTACAGTACCAGATACCATCGAGAGCGGCGATCTCGTATATACGGCATACAGGGCAGAGTCATGCTACAAAAATCCCGAGATCGGCGAATACTTCGCGATCGGATGGTTTGGAGAGCGGTACATGGTGATCAATGGCAAGCCGTATGTGATATCGCCAATCATCTTTGAGATGGATAAGTGCGACAGGAAGACGCTTGCGGCAGGGGATGAGTGGGATCTCGGGAACAAGTACTCCCTTGTTGTGACGCGGATCGATTGCAAGGAAGATAAGGTCTGGCTCTCACTCTTCAAAGATGGTGCAGAGGTAGCATCATCGGGCATCCAGCCGCGGGGAGGGGGAGATTGGTTTGGCAACTGTATGTATATCAACGGATTTCCCGGAGCATACACTGTCACGATGTGGAACGCTCCGACAACGCGCACCTTTGTGTATCAGGATGATGTGGGTCTTGAGGATGATGTTCCGATCTTCAGCGTGTATGTGGATGCAATCTTTCGTGGCACAGAGACCGATATCGTACAATTTAAATACGCGATGCTGATCGATGATGATCTCATCAACGTCATCGAGACGGGAGCTGGCATGATGAAGGCGGAGGCGGTCACGTCTGAATCGGTCCGGCTCGTAAATAGCAAAAACATCGATCTTCGCAGGGATTCTGATATCGGTATCGCAGAGGATCTTCGAATCCATGTTGCTGATGACAGGGACGGAAATGGAGTGAACAATCATAGGTATTATCCGTACGTCAACCGTGCATGCCCGGCTCCGGATCCCGAACCAACCCCCACACCAACCCCTACTCCTACACCAACCCCTACTCCTACTCCTACGCCTACACCAACCCCGACACCGTATCCTGCGGATGGACTCGATGAGATTCAGATTCGCGGCGAGGTCGTGGAA
>QMVM01000156.1 GCA_003661105.1 Methanosarcinales archaeon
AGGTCGTACTCGCCGCATCAGTACAATGTCGCGCTGGATGTGGAGGTGTGCAGGGGGTTGTAAAGTTACTCTGGTGCTGGCGTTGTTTTGGTATTGTTATTGGTTCGAGTCTCGTGTCTGATGTCCTGGGTTTCGGGCGTCTGGAGACCTCAGAATTCTAGCATAACACCGAACGAGCTGACAGACCTGCTCACAAGGGGTTTTATGTGGGGTGAGTTTCAATTTATTAGCATGGAAATAGGAGAACTCTGCCATGATCGATGTGTGGTTTTTCTGCTGGAGGGACGTATGCAGGACATCGGTACAGCCAAACCGAATACGAGCGGCGCGATGTATGCCGGCTTTAGACTTAAGTCCAAGGTTTGGTGACTGGGGCTGAGGAATGACGGATTCATGCTGTGTGGGATTGATAGGTTTATAAACAAATTTTCAAATGTAAAAGAGTAGACTTTTAGTATGATTAAGCCAAATACACATTACCAAATAATAATGAAACATCCAACAAACTTAAAACTCTTTGCGATATTTATGCTTACAATCTTGTTAATAGGGGTTATTGTATATTTACATGTAACTATTATAGCTAATGAAGAAACTACTGATTTTATCGAGATCGAGGGGTATGAAGGGGACTTTAAATTTATTAATAAGCCACATATAGATATTAAATATGTCCAAGGTGGCGAAGACCTAATTACTTTTTATTTTAGAATTAGAAGATTGAATGAAAGTAAAGAGGGGCGTTTTCGAATCTATATTGATGGAAAAATGAAAGAAAAGGTTATGGGGTCATGGAATGTTAAACATAGCCATTCTTACGGAAACAATCACTACTATATAATAGACTTTCAAGAGGGAAATGAGGCACTATTTTTCCAAACGTTTTATTGTAATTTATTTGCGGATCATACAGGTAACGTTAAACTAAAGCTCATGATAACTGATTATTCTGGAAATCTTATCGACGGAGTTAAAATAAATTTTGTTGGGTTAGACGAATTTGACATAGAAAATATATCTCCCGAGCCAAATTATATAAATCCATATTATGTATCATTTATTCATAAATCAAAAATTGAACCTTATTTCTATGGGTATGTAATCAAAGGTGATAATGAAAATATTAAGCAACGTATTAAAAAAACCGAGTTCTATTGTGGTGTGGGGATAGCTATTCTTGTATCTGCTATTACGCAATTAGTGATTGAAGTTATAAAAGATATTAAAGGAAAAATTGATTAAACAAGAGATAAATATTAATATGTAACAACAACCTACTGGCACTTAACATGGTTCACGAGCTTGTTTCTTTGTGGTCGCATCTCTTAAATTGCCTGAGTATAATATTATAATCAAAAAATCCAAAGTATAAAATAATTTCCGAGAATCCACCCTGATGCCTCGGACTTTACGAAGCAGTCCGGGGTCGTTGATTTGACAACCCCTGCCCGAGGATAATTTTAAATGCCATAACCAGATATTAAACCTGAACGAAAGGAGGTGAACAGTATGGTAGAAATACCTGAACTAAGTAAGGAAGATGTCCAGAAGACCGCTTCAGAGACGTTTGTTGGAATTTTGGTAGGTACCGGAGCTTACATCCGGCAAAAACTGGGACAAGAGGCAGAGGATGAACTCGGGACTATGGCAGCAGAGGGCTGTGCCATGAACTTAAACGCACTGGGTGTCGACACTCCGCTTAAATACGCACTCCACTATGCAACCATGAGTAAAAACCTGCATGGCAGCGATGTCAATGTAGAATGCGATTCAAAGAGTGCCGTTATCGATACAAAGACGTGTGCTACGTTAAAGGCAGCCATGGAACTCAAAGAGTAAGGAATGCCGATATCCCGAGAGGAGTACTGCCGTGGTTGCATAGACGGATACCACAAGAAAGTAGCAGCGAACGTCGGGATGAGCCTGGACGCAACGTTTACAAAAGATGGGTGCAGGATGACAATAACAAAGTGATCCGGAAACCACTATCCACATAATGCCAGAGATAAACATCCCAAAATACTACGACAACCTCGCATCCGACTACGACACAAGACTCGTAAATCCGCAACTCGACTACATGCGGACGGTCGAGGATTCGGTACTGTCTGACAACGTAGAGGGTCTGCACGGCATCATCCTCGATGTCGGCTGCGGGACCGGGAAACAGACGCTTGATCTGGCAGGGCAGGGCTTTGACGTAATCGGTCTCGACATCTCGTCAGAGATGATCCGCGTCGCAAAGAAGAAGGCAGAGGACAGAGGGCTTTCGATACCGTTTGTCATCGCAAGTGCGGATGCGCTCCCATTTAAGGAGGGGTGCATCTCGATGCTCATCTCGATGTTCTGCGCGTATAGCCATATCCCAAAGTACGACCAGGCATTTCGCGAGATGCATCGCGTACTTGTGAAAGGGGGGCGGGTTATATTCACCATCGTTAACCGGTGGAATCTTAACTGGTGGCTCAGGCATACTCTTGTTGGAAACCGTGACTGGGTTAGGCATGCCCTTAAAAATAAGGACTTCGTAATCGACGGACTCTGGACGTACTATTTCTCAAGAAAGGAACTTACGAGGAAGATGGTGGGGGCAGGGTTTCAGAAGACGCGCGTTGGCAGTGTGATGATCTTCCTGTACCCGCATTTAGAGCGCATCGAAACGGATGCCTCCCTCTACCTGCGAGTTTCCGGCAGGATCGAGAACATGGTGCGCTGGATCTTCCCGTTTAACGGTATCGGCTACTACCTGCTTGCAATCTGCACGAAATAACCATCAATCCTCGAAGTCAACAAGTCGGCAGTCCGTCTCAACGCACCCAGAGGGTGCGCAGGAGCGAGAATACCGGGACACCTTCGATCGTACTCTTCCCGAGTTTGTCGACGAGCACCGCAATTGCTATTGGTTTTGCCCCCATCTCAGTCAGTTGCTTGATCGTCTCTGTAAGCGTTCCGCCGGTGGTGATCACGTCATCAACAAGCACACAGGTCATGCCTTTCGCATCTGCGAAGTTGTGGCTGAAGATACCCGAAGCGTCCACATTCTCAGTGCCGAAGAGTTGCTTGTTCGGATAGAATATTGAGAGTTTGGTGCCGAGTTCGTTTGCAGCGATGCTTGCCAGCGGGATGCCGCTTACAGCGATACCGACCACCGCGTCGATCTCTGCTGCATCATTGACACTATCAAGGATCAGATCCGCAACCGCATCAGAGATGCACCGCAACCGGTACGAACTCTCGCCGATGCTGCGCCAGTCCATCGACATATCCTGCGGTGCGCGGAGTTCCGTCTTCTTGCCGGCATGTGTCAGTAGGTACGTGACAGTCTCCTTGGAGACGTTGAGCTCGTCGGCGATCTGTCCGACATGCATGCCATTCTCCTTCATTTCAATCGCTCGTTTTGTTAATTCATCAATACCGTTCATGCTACTCACCTGTATTGTGTTAACGGGCTCGCCGCGATTCGAACACGAGTCATTGGGTCCGAAGCCCAATAGGATATCCGCTACCCTACGAGCCCATGTATTAGTATCATCTTCCGCGGGAGTTGTAAAGTTATCGGAAGATGAAACCATATCCGACAAACCTCTGTTTCTCATCCAGATTGGCAAGAATGAATCGGTCTGATTCGGTATAAGCGATCTTCTTTGAACCTGAAAGCATAAGAGTGCATTCGATACCGGGCAGAGCAGAGTCCGCGCACTCTCCGTTTACCACAATCTCTTCGATGCGTGCGGGTGCCGACTGAAGTCCTACGAAGAGATGCAGCACATCCCCAACCGCAATCTGTTTTGTGAACTTTGAAAGTGTTGTGTTAAGCGTAACACCGGTGGAAACGAGCTCTTTCCCTTCTTCCGAGATCATATCTCCGCGCTCCACATCCTTCGGTTGTATGTGCTTAAGCGCAAGCCCCACTCTCGCGCCAGTCGCCGCGCTCTTTGCGTCAACGTCGTGCAGCTGGATCGACCGTATCTCGACAGGTTTCTCTGCCGGCATCATGAGCATCTTATCCTTCGCATGTATCGTGCCCTGCTTGACCACGCCCAGGATCACGCAACCGATGCCGGTCACGTTAAAGACGTGATCAATCGCCACGCGCGGCGAAAGCGCATTTAGCTCCGCATTCTCGTTATCCACTACCGCGCCAACCGAAGATATCATCTCTTTTAGTTCTTCCATCCCCTCAAACGTCTCGGCAGATACGATGGCGCACTCCCAGTTCTCGATGACCGTGCCAGCCCCGATCGTTCTGATCTTCTGCGCAAGCTCCTCGAGTGCATAAGGATACGAGGTGTCTGACTTGGTCAGCACGATCATCCCGTGCTTGTATTTTAACAGGTCAAGCAGGACGATACACTCGCCTGTGAATGCATCAGGACCTTCCGGCGGGACTGTGAGAAGTACTATGTCCGATAGGTCGATTGCGGTCAGGAGCGGTTTTACGGACTTCGGGTAACCAGTGGCATCGGTTATCGTGAGTATGGTGCCGCTCTTGGTAAAGTCGTAGATCGTGACGTCTGACACGTTTCCTTTCTTGCCAAGTTTGGATGCGAGAGTTGTTCTTCCACTCTGCTCACCTCCGATGATTGCTATTTTTGTCATGTTTACTCGTTCGTATCCTCTGTGATATATGCTAATGCTACGTGGTGCTGTGTTGTATGCTATTGTATGCTATGCTAAAGCTCCCGCACCTCTGCTATGCTCCCGATCACGGCATCCGGTTCGATCCGGGATTGCCTGACGCTCTCCTCAGTATCAACGCCGGAGAGTACAAGTACCGTCTTCATGCCGTATCTGCTGCCTGCGAGAATATCGGTATCGAGGCGGTCGCCGACCAGCGTGCATTCGTGCGCAGGAAGCCTTAGATGGTCGATCACGGCATCCATCATCGGCGGGTTTGGTTTGCCTATTACAAACGCAGATCTCCCGGATGCCGTCTCAAGCGCACGCACGATGGCGCCTGCGCCCGGCAGGAAACCATGTTCCACCGGAAGAAGGGGGTCTGTGTTTGTTGCGATGAGTCCTGCTCCGGCAAGGATGTTGCAAAGACCGATTCTTAATTTTTCGTAAGTGAAATCCCTGTCAAGACCGACGACGACAAAGTCTGCAACCGCATCTTCACCCCAGCCTTCGCCACTACCCCCGCCACCACCATCTCCACTATCCTCAACCCAACTCCCATCCCTGCCCGGATCGATCTCGTGCCCCTCTGCTTTCAGTTCATGGATCAAGCCCGCCTCGCCGATCGCATAGATCTTCTGTGCGCCGTACTGCTTCCTGATATATACGGCAGCAGCATATCCGGCAGTGATCACGTCGCTCTCCGTGCACCGGATGCCGGATGCGTTTAATCTTGCAGA
>QMVM01000157.1 GCA_003661105.1 Methanosarcinales archaeon
GATTAGTTTACGAATTTTGGTCATTGTTTTCTATTCTTTGAGGGGAATGCCTGAGATATTTGTTTCATGCATGACTTGTTTCGGTCATTTTCAGACTCAACCAGAAAAAATTAAAAAGTCTCATCTTGATCGGCTCTGCGAGAGGGTCAGGCGTCGCATAGTTCGATGGTCGTCACCAAAGTCGAACTATCCAGACGGCATGCAGGGCGGTAGGGATAAGGACTATTGAGAGGAAGGTAAAGGTTGGAAGATATGAAATGCGCTCTCTGTGACAACAAGGACTGCCGGCAGGGCAAAAACTGCACGAAAACAGCGACAGATATCGACTATGCGCCAGCAAAGGGGACGATGCGAATCGCTTCCGAAGTCGAATCGAGGTACATGGAACTCACACGCCTCGAAGAACTGATCCTGTTCTGCAAAAAGATGAAATTCGAGAGAGTCGGGATTGCATTCTGCATCGGACTTTCTGCAGAAGCGAGAATCGTGCATGAGATCCTTGCGCGGGATTTCGAGGTGCATTCGGTCTGCTGCAAGGTCGGCGGGACTGACAAAGACAATCTCGGGCTTGTGAAGATTAGAGATCCGGAAGCGCATGAGACGATGTGCAATCCGCTCGGGCAGGCAGCGATCCTGAATGCGGAAGGCACCGAGTTAAATATTATAATAGGACTCTGCATCGGGCACGACATCCTCTTTACGGAGCACTCGGATGCGCCGGTGACCACACTTGCAGTGAAGGATCGTGTGCTTGCGCACAATCCGCTTGGTGCTGTGTATTCGAGGTATTATCAGGGGAATGTGTTTGGGATGGATTCGAGGTGATATGGTCAACTTTCGTACGGTCTTTAAGTTATCCTCGAGACGAATAGCCATACATGGCAGGGGCATTCATTTCAGAAATCGATATCAAAGAGTTCAGAGGTATCAAAAGGTGCAAAGAACCGATAAAACTATCAAAATTCAATGTTTTGATCGGGAAAAATAATTCTGGTAAATCCTCACCCCTCGAAGCTCTGTATCTCTTTCCACTGCCACGACTTCACACCACTATTTATGGGGGTGATAGAATTAATCAGATAGGAGAACGTCATAGCAACGGACAGTTTAGTTTACGGTTACTCAGGAAATGCCGAGCTGAAGTATAATGTCAATGAGTATCAATGCATCATAGAAATTATGAGTAATGGCACATCAAACATTTCCATCAACGGTAAGGAAGAAGATGCCTCAAACCTTCAATACGTTTCCAAAATACTGAAGATACCTGAGCGTAATGTCGAAGATATTTCTATTTATATTCCAAATGATACAGAAACCCTCAACAAGTATGCTAAATCCGTCTCATCCATGGAGGATGAAATCGTTAAGATCGGTGCAACTAAGCGAGTCGCTGAATTCGTTAACCAGTGCATCGACGAAAAATACACAGAAGTTTTATGGAAAAGAGACGGTATATCCTGTAGAAAAGAACTGCCAGATGGATCTCTCTTATATCCAAAATTGGATGATCTGGGCGATGGTATAAAAAAAGGCGACCATCATCATGCTTTTGTTAGAAGCATATTCGCCTCGTGTAGTACTCTGGGACGACTTTGAAAGCGCATCACACCCAACTCTTATCAGAGCGCAACTTGAATGGCTATCAAAAAAAGACTGGCAGGTGGTTCTCTCCACACACATCATAGATGTTCTTTATCAGTTGTTAGAACTGGAAATTAGCCCTACTGATCTTCAAATCCTCCAGATGAGAAAGTTAAAGGACGACACGCTTATTCATGAATCATTAGCCATTGATGAACTGGAAGATTTGATGAACGCAAATGCAGATCCAAGGCTACTTGTAGGAGCATTAGGGATTTAGAATGAGAGTGGTCAAGGATTGGGATGAATCCGCAGAACTCTGGTCTTTTGTTGGGACTGGTGACGGGACAGATGAATTTCACATATTAAAGGGCAGTGGCTGAAAAATATAATGGGGCATGCAGCTTATGGTTTCCCAAATCCTCACTTGGTAAGAAAACCGGATTAGCCGTACTTGATTCTATCAACACCGTTATCGACATAAACCCCAAAATTGGAACGTTTCTATTTCTGATTGATAGGGAGCATATCGTCCAGGGGATGAATAGAAGATCCAGAGACGAACTTGATAATAGTGATATTAAAGGAATGGTTGAAGATAAATTGTCGAATAAACACATAAAGATCATTAAAATAGATAATAATACACCGGATGAGGCGTTTATAATAAACGGTAAATTGGGCTCTCATGTATTGCAGATTTATGTACTAATTCAGGGAATTGATTTAAAGATAGAAGAGGAAATCTCAAAATTAATAAAATTAGAAAAAGATATAATGATTCCACCGGAAAAGGAGCATATCCAGGATTTTTTTAAAGAAACATTTCATAGAAAAGGCATAGGGCAAGGTACTGTGAAATTAATTGTAAGAGCAAGTAAAAACAATCTCCGAATGAGTTTTCCCGGATTAACGTTCATTTTGAATGCAATAGGGAACCTGTATTCCAAAAATAACTGATGTTATCGCATGCCATGATAAACTATCGAATGCCCGGGCAGTACTAAAATTTTGGACGGCGTCATTCGCGGTAAATGAGCACACCGAAATAACCAGACTTTCGATGCAACACCTGCGCAAGTTAACCCCCTCAAAAAATCTCGCGGTTTTCGCCCAAAAGAGTTTACAACTCCAAGCGTCATAATCAGGAGTATGTTCACCATCATCACAGGCGCTCAGTTCGGCGACGAGGGCAAGGGAAAGATCGTCGATGTCATAGGCAAGGATTATGATCTCGTTGTCAGGTTCCAGGGTGGAAATAATGCAGGGCACACCGTGATCGTCGGAGACGACACCTACAAACTCCACCTGATCCCGTCAGGCGTTCTCACCGATGCCAGGCTCCTGATAGGTCCAGGCGTGGTTGTCGATCCAATAGTACTTATTCAGGAGATCGAGATGCTCAAAAGTTCCGGCATCGAGATAACCCCTGAGAAACTCGGGATCGATGCGAAAGCAAGCATCATCATGCCGTACCACATCGAGATGGACAAACTGCGCGAGCAGAGACGAACCAAAAAGATCGGGACAACCGCTCGCGGCATCGGATTTGCGTATATCGACAAGATCTCAAGGGATGAGGTGCGGCTGGCAGATCTCGGAGATGCTGATGCTTTTCTTAGACTCATGGACGAACTTGCGCCCCAGAAGGAGCGTGCGATCGTCGATCTCGGAGGCGATCCCGGCGTGGTGCGCGAAAGCATTTCCGATTATACGGCCTACGGCGCCACGCTTGAGCCGTACATCACCGATGTCTCGCATGAATTGAACCGTGCTCTTGATTCCGGCAGAGCCGTGCTCGCGGAGGGTGCGCAGGGTGCGCACCTTGACATCATCCACGGCACCCAGAAGTACGTAACATCCTCAAGCACTGTTGCGGGAAGCGCATGTATGTATCTTGGGGTCGGACCGACCCGGGTTGATCATGTGATCGGCATCGTCAAGGCGTACATCACGCGGGTCGGGGAGGGTCCGCTACCGACCGAAGATCACGGCGAGATCGGGGAGGCGCTCCGGACCGCAGGTGGTGAGTTTGGCACCACCACCGGCAGACCGCGGCGGTGTGGCTGGTTCGATGCTCCGCTTGCGAGAAAAAGCGTAGAACTTAATGCGTACACGAACATCGCACTGACGAAACTGGACGTTCTCGACGGGCTCGACCCGGTCAGCATCTGCACAGGCTATGAACTGGATGGTAAGCTGCTCAAGCATCCTCCGATACTTTCATCCGATCTTGCGCGATGTGTTCCGGTGTACGAGACTATGGGTGGCTGGTGCGAGGATATCACTTCGGTGGATGCGTTTTCCGACCTGCCTGCTGCTGCAAAGGATTATGTGCACAGGATCGAAGAGATTCTTGGAGTCGGCATCGGGATCGTCTCGATCGGCCCGAAACGGAGTCAGGTGCTCTTTGTGGAGTGATGGGACGCGGGCACGCCCCAAATTTTAGTAGAGTCGCTCCTGTATTCGGCGGCAGCCAAATCAGCGCAATTCGCAATCCCCCAACCAGAGCGCCACGCAACATGACACTCACGCACGGGAAAATTATTAAGGTAGGAGTCCAAATATTGGACAGGTGATCTTTATGGGGTATAATCCAATATCAGGCTCGGTCATATTCAACGCTCTGAAGGATGAAAAATGCATAATCATGGCGTGCAACACCAGAATTGTTCCCGGTGTAACAAAAGGTATTTTCAGATCCGCAAAGGATCTCGATTCCGCCATCTTAATCGAACTGGCAAAGTCGGAGTGCAACCTTAAAGGCGGGTACACAGGGCTTACTCCCGCGGAACTCTCGATGCGGACTTATGCAGCCGCAGGATCGGTCGGTCTTGATATCTGGGCGCTACATGCAGATCATATCGGTGTGAAGAAAGGGACTGTAGAAGAATTAAATTCGGTTAAGGAGCTGATCGCAGCGCAGATCGATGCCGGTTTTACCAGTTTTGCGATCGATGCATCACATCTCTTCAATTTCGAGGGGAAAGGCGCTGCAGAGGAACTTGCACCAAACATCGATGCAACGATCGAGCTTGCGCGGTTCATCGAGTCTGAGATGGGTGGCAGCGACTTCGGGCTGGAGGCGGAGGTCGGCGAGATCGGGAGGACTGGTGAATCCGGAATGGTTCTAACGACTCCGGAAGAAGCAGTGGTCTTTATCAGCTCGCTAAATGATGCCGGAATATATCCACAGGTGCTTGCTATCGCAAACGGCAGCACGCATGGAAATATCTTTGACAAAGACGGTAACCCGATCGAGCAGATCAGCATCGACATCCCGCGGACGAAAAAAGTGGCAAAAGCGCTTCGGGATAACAATCTTGATGTGCGGATCGCGCAGCACGGCATCACAGGAACGCCGCGGCGGCTGATTGCGGAGCAGTTCCCGCATGGCGATATCATCAAAGGGAACGTCGGCACCTTCTGGATGAATCTGGTATGGGATGTCCTTAAGGAAGAGCAGCCTGACCTGTACCAGCGGATCTGGGACTGGACGCTTACGAATTATTCGGCAGAGGGGAAGAGCGATGTCGAGGTATTTGGAAAGAACGGCAAGTTTGCGGTAAAGGAGTTCTTTAAGGAGCTGTATTCTCTCGACGAGGCGACCGTAGCGGTAATCGAAGATCGGGCGTACGAAGAGGCGGGCAAGTTTATCAGGGCGTTTAAATCCGAGGGATCGGCTGAGATTGTGCGGGAATATATGCGAGCATGAACGA
>QMVM01000158.1 GCA_003661105.1 Methanosarcinales archaeon
CCCAGCCCCCTCACTATCGCTTCGTACCACCAGCGCATGCTTCCAATGATACCAGTTTCCTTAATCTCTGTACATTTCCCATCAGCATCGCCGGTCCAGATTGGCGTTAGGGTTCTGATTCCGATGGTTGTTGGTGTCATGTGCTGACTGCTCCACTTCGCTATCTTAATATTGGTTGCGCCTCACTTAACCCTTATCCCCTGAATCGCAAATCTCGTGCCTTCGTATCTTTAATACACACAACCGCCCCAAATCCTCTTGACACCGACTTCCCTAGCCCCATCTAATCAGGAATCACAAAATTAGCCATAAACTCACACCCGATCCCGAGCATGGAAACGCCCTTAACCATGCACGACTTATGCAGCGTCCTGCCGATATCCAGCCGCATCTGCGAAGTTACAATGTAATCCAATCCCTTCGCCATCGAAAGTATGTTTCCGATGAGCGTCCTGTGCAGTAGGTCACTCCTACCAGATCGATCCGATTTTAGATGCCGATCAGGATTTGTCTGCTTTCCGAGTTCATTCACTATTATGAGATGTTCGAAACCGCGACATATAGAAAATTATAGGCAGCTTCAAACGAGGTACCTAAAGAGGTAATATGGATGAACCTGATCAAAGCCAAAGTCATGGATAACACACATTTAGAGCTCGAAAAGGAGATCGGAATACCTGAAAAAGATGTGCTTATAAAGATCATAAGATGGGGTGTGGTGGAATCTGCTGAAGGCGCATGGGGGTATGACGTAGATAGTAAAGACTTTGTTGAAGATCTAAGAAAATCAAAAAGATTGGATTGGATATAAATCTTTTTATATATACTTCCATTTTCGTTGACGTCCTCAGAAAAGAGACGGTTGAGTCATCAAAACGTCTTTTCGACAACATTCTTGAAGACAATGACGGCGTTACATCATCGATCACTGTAGCTCTACTCAGTGTGGGTGCACACCTCTAATCCAGGTCAGATTAAATCGAAAAGACGATGGAACTTTTATCCCTCGTTTCTGTTATAAATCTGAATTATAAAATTGCATTTCATGGTGGGAAGATATATTCAGAACTTATCAGAAGAGGTTTGGAGATTGAACTGAATGATTGCTTGATCGCTGCAACTGGTTTGTCTGTTGGAATCACCGAGATTGTGACAAGGAACATTGGTCACTTCGAAAGAATTGATGGAATATGCGCTACCACACCGGAAGATCTTGGATTCGGATGAATGCGGGTAGTTTCAATCCTTGTTTTGGTTGACCGTGGATGCCGCCCTACGGGCTGCCTCTCCAATCGATAGTCTCGCGCCCTTAATCCCCACAACCGCCCAAACCCCCTCCGACACCGACTTCCCAAGCCCAAGATAATCAGGAATCGCAAAATTCGCCATAAACTCGAACCGGGTCCCGAGCATGGAAACGCTATTGACCGTGCACGATATATGGCGCGCCCTGTCGATATCCCGCCGTATCTGCGAAGCCGCAGCATAACCCGGATTTCAAGCAGGTGCTCCTTAGATCATAACATCGCGCAGCCTCCGCTGCTTCGATGGCAGAACACTAATTGGTGTGTGCTTATGGTCGGGAAACGTTTTCATGCTGGTAAAATGCGGTGCATTATCCCAACGTGCGATCAGGGCACCATCACGGGTCTGCCAGTGGAATCAATATTTCCTGAGTTCGCCCAATGCATGATACTCGAAAAAATATAAAAGTGAACCATCGACAAAGAGGAGCCGCCCGAAAATCTTGATCGTATCATCCTCGTCCTCGATTCGTATATCCGTGGACCGGATTATCGGCGATTCAGCCAGCAATCGTTCGAGTTTTAAGCGGTACACGAAGTGTACATCCTATCAATGGTTTGCTTTTTATTTTTCAACAGCTCGAGCGTCTCAAAATCCGATGACCAGTGGAACCAGATCTCGTCATCCCCGAGTTCTCCATCTTCAAACCGTTTCATGAATGCGCGAGTTTTCATCCCGTATTTTTTTTCATAAGTATCCAACCGGTTTTTATATTTTTTGATCTTCAGATTGAGAAGATTTGATTCCGTGGAGAATACAGAACGAACCGAGTATAAATCCGTCTTAGAAACATCTATTGTGACCATCTCAACCCTTCCGTTATACTAAACCATTCAAACCATTCGTACGACCTGTAAACATACTTTGTCCTGTAATCCTGTAACTCTTGTTGATAATTTCGTATGCTTGTACTCCACTTAACTTTTATCCACAGTCATAATCCCGCGTTTTCACATCCCTCATCCTCATAACCGCCCCAAATCCCCTCGACACCGACTTCCCGAGCCCCAGATAATCAGGAATCGCAAAATTCGCCATAAACTCACACTCGATCCCGAGCATGGAAACGCCCTTGACCGTGCACGACTTATGCCACGTCCTGCCTATATCCAGCCGTATCTGCGAAGCCACAACATAGTCCAGTCCCTTCGCCATCGAGAGTATATTCCCTGTGAGTGTCCGCCTGAGCTGATCTCGCCGTCCTATCCGGTCAGACTTTATGTATCGCTCATGATTCTTCTGGTTCAGTGCAAGCCATGGCGTTACGAATCTGTAGCTCAGAATCTTATCCGAGATGCCGAAATCCTCTTTCCGAAGGGTTACTCCCCTCTCAACTATCTCGTAGGTGTTATCTCCAAGTCGTATCTGATCGTACTGGTCATAAATCTCTTTTAGTACCTCTGCACCTTCGTTTATCCCGATCACCATCGGAGTGCCATCGATAATCCTGTACTGGATCTTCGGGTACCGGTAGATCAGTTTGCCCGCATCCACATGCTGGTGCAGGAGTTCGTACTCTGTGAATTTGGTTGCGAAGAAGCCGCGGAGCTGTACTGCAGACTCTGTGATCAAGCGGGTGGATGCGAGGGTCAGGAGGAGGGTTGTCAAGGGCATAGGATCAAAGCACCATTAGGATCGGTTCAAGTATTGATATTCAGATCGCCTCCAGCAATTCTTTCACGATCTTCTTAAACGTTAAGAGAACCTCCAAATCATTTTGGAGAATGCCATAGATCACATCCATGTCAAGTTCCCAATATGTGTGAACCAGAACATTTCGAAAGCCAGCCAGATCTGAAAGATCGTTCGCAAGGTCTTCGGGTATTATCCGTCCCTCTTTGAGAATCTCAAACGTTTCTCTGTATGTGGATGGTTTTCTAAGCCCCTTCTCGGCTATTATGTATGTTGCGACATCTATCGCTGACTGGATGCTTATGAGCATGGAATGGAGCACCATATTTCTTTTGTCCCTATCCAGCCTCAACTCTTCAATCGATATGCTCTGGTATCGTCTCCAATCCTCCAAAGATTCGCTCAATTCTCTTAGGTGGGATAGTATTCTCATTTAAACCCTCGCTAAAAACTTTTTATTTAGGTATTCAGCAGTTGTTTGGAAATCGAGATAGTTTGAAATGGTTTCGGATTCGTATTCTACGTTTTCAGTTCTATCTCTCACAAATACCGCTTTACCCTTCTTTAAGACTTCGTACTGGAACTCGATTGGGGCATGGTTCAGAATTTTTACGTCAAATTCAAACCTCGGCTTTATTCGTCGTTCAAGTTCTCTTGCAACCTGCATCTCAAATTTAAATCGCGTATAAGGGTCCAGTTCGTTGGAGATTAATAAAGCAACGTCTATGTCATTGAAATCGTCGTTATGGATATAAGAGCCAAAGACGTAAGCTATACTCACGTAATCAAATTCGGATATGATCTTTTCGATTTCGTCTATGACTTCTTTTTTGTTCGGCATTTTTTGTGTCTCGGTGTTTCCGTTCTTTATTGGACTCGATTTCGTATGGTTGTGTCTTGATTAATCTGTGCAAGGTGTTCCTAACAGATTATTGTTCCGCCAACCGGATTTTTGAGATCGATATCAAGCCCCACACCCTTTTTATCATAGAACTGCTCATCAAGGATTCTGAAATTACGGATCGAATGTATAGTCAGATCGTCAGGTCTAACAGCCATCCATTTTTCAAATCGCATACTTACAGAATTGGCAGCTATTCGTTTACTAATACTCTTTATTGCATAACGCCGCTTCCACCGATCCTTTATTTCTAACGCGTCTTCAATCTTTTTGGGCAAATCTTTATCCAGAGATGAAATTATGAATTGTTCCTGACGTTCGTCCCCCCGCAATAGTTTTTTAATATCTACAATCGTTTCGTCATATTTGTGAGTATACTGGGCGTAAGCTTTCACAACTTTCATCGATTCCCCCAATCGTCCTCTCACCATCTCAAAATAACGAGATCCAAGACTGTAAAACCGTTCTTCTGGAATTTCACTATTTCCACTCACGCTAAATGCTGTGCAATCTAAAAGAATGGGATCGTAAACCATATCAGAGAAACCGCGCCCCCTATCTGACGTAAGTCTAACAATTTCAACACCTCCCGTTCCTTTTTGTCCATTACGGTTGCATCTACCACAAACCTGAAAGATGGAATCCAGCGGAGCCCAATCCCGTACAATATAATCCACATCGATATCTACGCCAGCCTCGATACACTGAGTCGTTACAACGATTGGATTCAGTTCTTTTTCGATGCATTGCTTGATACGTAAAATCCGATCGGTTCTCTGCGACGGGGTAACAAGAGAAGATAAGTAGATCAGCGGTCTTTCAAAAATTGTTTTCCCATCAATAATCTCCCCTATTTTTTTGTAAATCGATTTGCTAGAATCTCGCGTGTTTAGTACAATCATCACCGATTCATCAGAGTGTTCATTCAAAAGATCTGGCAGATTATCTATAAACTCATCAAGCGATCTCTTTTTCGGTTTTATACGAAGATTTACCCGTCTACGACTTTTAAAATACTCTTTATGTTCCGGAACTCGTTCTTTTGCGCTTGGGAAAAATTCTGGTTGCGTGGCAGACATCAATAGAATATGTGTGCCTCCAACCTCTGACAATTTCTTGAAGAAATATTCAAATGGTTTCCACAGTTCTGATGGAAGTGCCTGTATCTCATCAAAGACTATTATCGCATTGAACAGGTTGTGAAAACGCATAAGATGTTTTGATTTCAATGAAAACAACGAGTAGAGCAACTGATCAAACGTCGATACAATAATTTCAGAGTTCCAGATGTTTAAGAAGAAATCAACCGAGTTATCGCTTCGTTCTTCGTCATCGATGCCGTTTTGGTATTCGAAATCAGATATGGAGTATCTTGGCATATACAGCCGATCTTTATCTTTTTCATAGAGGGCACCAAGAAACTTTTTGTAAACATCATCTGTCTGCTCAATGATTGAGA
>QMVM01000159.1 GCA_003661105.1 Methanosarcinales archaeon
CCTCGACAACCCCTCGACAACCCTCGACAACCCTCGACACAAACCTTTATACCACGGCGGTTAGAGTCGAAGATGGTGATTGATATGGTAAAAATGCCACCAGATGTACAGGAAGTTATAAACAATCAAAGCCCGGTTCCGGTTGCTACTGCTGATCCTGACGGCAAGCCAAACGTGATCTTCGTCGGATTCTTAAGGATCGTGGATGACGAAACAATCCAGATCGCAGACAACTTCTTTGACAAGACTGCAGAAAACCTGAAAGCGAATCCGCAGGTCTCGGTCGTTGGTTATGATGGTAAGAAGTCGTTCCAGGTCAAGGGCAGGGTTGAGATCGCGACAGAGGGTCCGGTGTATGAGGATGTGAAAGCATGGGTTCATGCCAAGAGCAAGGCACTGCCCGCGAAAGCCGCGGTTGTCATGCACGTCGAAGAGGTATATGACGCGATGTATGGGCCGGATGCAGGAAAACGCATAGCCTGATGGTGATTTGATTTGAGCGAAAAAATACTGGGAATTAAAGATTTACTGGACGAGGTAGAGGGGGATGAGGAATTCGCAGAGGAACAGGAGGGCTTGTATGACCTCGTAATTCCGCCAGGTGTTCCGGTGTCCTTGATACATGAACTGATATCAGAGTTCGATCTCGAACCACATGCCAAGACATCCAGCGGCTCGGTCGAGGAAGGTGAGCTCTTTGATATGGTAATGATCGTACTCAGGGGCGACCTCGAGACCGTGCGGCGTGCAGAGAAGTACCTCTTTGAGGTATTCGATGAGCGGATCGGTTGTTTCGGGGACTGATCCTCGATGATTTTGCTCGCATCACATGCGATCGAGCATGCACGCAGCAGTGGTGCCGACGAAGTCGAGGCGTACTGCTTAACAGACCGGTCGGTCAGCATCAACACCAAACTTGAGCATATTGAGTATGCCAGGGAATCGTTCGCACGAGGGGTCGGCATCCGTGCCATCGTATCAGGTGCTGTCGGGTTCTCGAGCACAAATCGCGAGGACAGCACCGAAGAGGCGTCCCTGCTTGCTGTACGGTCAGCCCGGGCATCCCAGCCAGACCCTGACTGGAGTAGTCTCCCGCATCAGGGCTCGTACCCCGCGGTTCATGGCATCTTCGATCCGAAACTTGCAGAGATCGAGCTTTCCGAGTGCGTCGAACTGGCTGCCGACCTGATTCGCGGCGTTACATCAGCAGGCGCAGTTCCAACGTCTGGCGGGCTTTCGGTCTCGACAGGCACCGGCTACATCGTAAACACAAACGGCATCGAGCATACCGAAGAAGGGACATCGATTGCCGCATCGATCGAGTGCATCGTAAAGGACGGGTCAGACATATCCACTGCTTATGAGTTTGACATCTCAAGAAACCTTGATATCGATACGTACGAGATCGGGAAGCGTGCAGGCGAACTTGCGAAACAATCATTGCACGGCGGAAAAATAGATACTGCGAGGACTGCGGTGTTGTTTTGCCCGCTTGCAATCGCTGACATCCTTGAATATACTTTTACACCATCCTTAAGTGCCGATAACGTGCAGAAAGGCAGGTCGATGCTCTCGCAGATCGGGGCAGAGGTTGCGGCAGGTGAACTTACGATATATGATGACGGACTGCGCACTGGCGGGATCGGAACAGCGCAGACCGATGACGAGGGCACGCCCTCTCAAAAGACCTCCATAATCGAAGACGGCATCCTCAAAAACCATCTTCACGACGCGTACACGGCAGGGAAGGCAGACACAGGCATTGCGAGCACAGGAAACGCCATACGTTCCGGATACGGTACAACGCCATCTATCGATGTGCGCAATCTTGTGATTGAGTATCCGTCAAGCGATATAGTCGCAGAAACTCAGAATGGAGTACTCGTCCACTCGGTGATCGGCGCACACACGGCAAACCCGTATTCAGGGGATTTCTCGATAGAAGCCAGAAATTCTTTTCTGGTAGGGGACGGGGAGGTAAAACAACCGATAAAATCACTTATGATCGCCGGAAATATCTTTGATATGCTAAAAAATATTGACGGTGCCGGCGCAGATTCCCGTGCTGTCGGAGGGGTAGTTGTTCCGACGCTGCGCGTCCCTGATATGCATGTCATCGGGTAACCTGCGAGAAGAATCGATTAATAAACATACCCGGCCGGGTTGTGGTAAATCAGTATCGGCGACCGGTACGATATGATCACCTATTATTATGTTTCCACCGCAGAGACCGCGAAGAACGCAGAGTTATCTATTCTCTGCGCCCTCTGCGTGATATCAACGGATTTGCTAACACAATTTCGCGGTTAAATTCTCTGCTGTGACTCAATTAATCCCAAAATAAAAAATAGGGATTATTGAATATATTCGATAATCGGTCCCTTGTGACCTCTGCCAATCACTGGCATCGGTTCCATCTGTTTTATTTCACCCTCTACCGAACGGATCGGAACACGCTGTTGATGTGCCTGCCCGATTATCTGTGCCGATTCGACGCCGGTCATGATCGCCATCACGCGCACGCCACCTTCATACTCTTCCTCGACTCTTGCGCCCCAGATCACATTCGCATGTGGGCCTAATTCGTACGTGAGTGAACTTGCGATCTCCTCCGCTTCCTTAAGTGTGAGATCAGGTCCGCCTGTGATGTGTACGAGGCAGCCGGTAGCGCCCCTGTAATCCACATCCAGCAGCGGGTGGTTCAGTGCCGAACGGACCACATCGCTTGACTTGTCCCGCGTCTTTGACTCACCAAAGAGCATTACTGCAACTCCGCCGCAGTTCATAACCGTCCTCATGTCGGCATAATCGAGGTTTATCAGCGAGTCCTTTGTAATCGTATCGGATATGCCCTTGACAGTCTCGGAGATCAATTGATCCATCACCGAAAACGCTTGTTTCATCGGCAGGTTTGGCACGTAGTTGAGCAGACGGTTGTTATCAAGCGCGATCACGGTGTGCGCTGCGTCACTTAACTCCTGAATCCCCGACTCTGCTTTGATAGCGCGGGCACGTTCCACGTGGAACGGCGTGGACACCATTCCAACAACGATTGCGCCACATTCTTTTGCGATATCAGCGACCACCGGTGCGACTCCTGTGCCTGTGCCGCCACCCATACCAGCAGTGACAAAGACCAGATCAGAGTCTGCAAGAACCTCGCTCAGCGTTCCGCGCGCAAGTTCGGCAGCCCGCCTACCGACATCAGGATCTCCTCCCGCGCCAAGACCTCGCGTGATCGATTTTCCTACCAGGATCTTCTTATCAGCCCTGCATCGATCCAGATCCTGCTTATCGGTATTGATTGCGATGATATCCACGCCATCGATGCCGATGTCATGCATTCTGGTCGATGTATTATTCCCTGCGCCACCGCAACCGACGATCAGAATGCGTGGCGTTCCTATCAGCTCCGCATCAGCAAAGTCTTCACTCACATTGTCGAATTGCCGATACAGGTCTTCCTTCTCAGTGTAGCCTAGTGCGTTGTTTACAATTGTTTGCATTTCCGTCCCCTCATGACATTCTATGCGTTTTGCATCCCTATTTTCTATAGTAGATACCTAAACAGAATTGATATTAATCATATATATAGTTTGCGGGCGGTGGGGCTGCCATGACTCGTGACATTGACCGCTGCCCAAAAAACCGCTGCATTTACAGATGTAATCCGGACAAGCCGCGACCAAACAGGAAATTAAACCTCCGGGGGTGTGTATATCCATCATCTCGGTCATCTGCGCGCTGCAGGCGGCCTTGATACTCCAATTCCGCGGTTAAATTTCCAAATTCAATCACAATCAGGATTTTAGTCCCATGACTTCTGATAAAGAAACGTGATGGAGGATCAAGGGTATAGAGAGTACAACGCATTAGTTCCTGCGAAGACTCGCATCGATGAACGAGGCAGGGCTCACCGGTACAAGCTCAATCAAGGCATCTATCAAATCCGGACTTGGCGTGCTTGATCGTGAGATCAGGCGCATGTGGAAGGACATCGAGTGGGGTGCTACCACCTCCGAGGCGATGGCACGGTTCGAGGAAAGGGCGAGGACTGCCATGATCACCCGCACCACCACGCTTATCATAAAGGCGAACGAGGTGGTCAGTGTTATTCGGAGGGTGCTTCAGATTGCGGCTGCCGATGCCGAGGCGCCACACCGCCTGAAACAGAACCGGTTGGGCAACATGGCAGAGTATGCAGAGTATGTGATGGTTGTCTACCTCTCGTTCTTTGTATTCCCATCCATTGTGTATGTGTTTGCCGCACAGTTCGTAACAAGGGTCCCGGTAGGTGCTGCTGCTGAAAACTTAAGCGAGGGCAGGTCGATGCTTGCGCAGTACGATGCTGATAGGTACATCCTCCCGATGTTCCATGCACCGCTGATCCGGGGGTTCTGCTCAGGACTCGTTGCCGGTGAGGTGGGATCTGGAAGCGCATACTCAGAGCTCAAACACTTGCTTATCATGGTGGCGATTGGCGTACCTGACCTTTATCATAGATCGGGGTGGCGTGAAGGTCAGGGGCGTGAAGGTCAGGTAGTGTCTACAATAATAAGCGAGTGCAAATCTTGAACACGAATGCACACGTTTGGGCCGGTATGGCATCTGTGTCGAGAGGGATTTATGAGATTTATTTATTCGTGACTGTGAGCGCAAGCGTAGCGAAGCTGTTGGCATAAAATTATTCAGGGTGGACAACATCAGCCTCTGAATAATGCTCTGAAATGTTGGAATTCAAAATTACACTTATGGGGTGGTATATTTTCTGTCAGGAATGAATCAGAGAGTCTCGGTTGCCCGAGCAAAATGTATTTATGTGATTAGGTTGGGGTGGTAAATAGCATTTCGGAGATAACCACCATGAAGCGATATAACAAACTATTGGAATCCTGTACTGCTTTTCGAGCAACGTTCTGTATCCTGTGCTTGTGCTTGCCCCGGAGTACGGGCGAGTAGATAATGACAAGAAGCATAGAAATATCAGGTGATTGAGATGAATAAAGTGATAACAAAATCCGGATTCATCCTCATAATGAGCATGTTGATAATGTGCGCACTGACGGTGCCGGCGATAGCCATGAACACAACCGACGCAGAATGCGAAGCTTGTTTTGGAGCTATGCCGCCGGAAATTACCGAAATACAAACACATGGTTTAAAAGAGGTAGGCAGCTATTCAGGGAAAGTTGATGAGGTGGTGATATGGGAAGATGACTTCAACACAGATTCCGTTCGACGGGAAGTGGCAACTCCGGTATGGTCCATGGGATATGGGATGGGATGAAGATAGC
>QMVM01000160.1 GCA_003661105.1 Methanosarcinales archaeon
ATCAGGAGTATGCACCGGACTATTGACCGCACAATCTCGGTTGCAGGGATGATCAAGGAATCGATAGGTGATATAGATGCTTAGAATCGCATGGGGGATCACCGGATGCGGCGATCAGATCGAAGAGACTTTTGACATCATGAAGGATCTCTCGGAGCGTTATGATCTGGATATTAAGGTGTATCTCTCAAAAAACGGCGAACTTGTGATGAAGTGGTACAATCTCTGGAATGACTTAAAAGAGCTATTCTCGAAGGTGAGTGTCGAGCACGGCGCAAACTCGCCGTTTATTGCGGGGCAGCTCCAGATGGGCAAGTTCGATCTCTTTCTGGTATGTCCGATGAGTGCGAACACCGCGGCAAAGATTGCGCACGGGATCGCTGACTCGCTCCTCACAAACGGCGTAGCTCAAGCGGCAAAAGCGAAAATACCGATCTACATCTACCCTGCTGATCAGTACGAGGGCGCTGTTACGACGATACTGCCGGATGGGGGGGAGATGACCCTGTACATGCGGGATGTGGACATCGAGAACGCGGACCGACTGAAACGGATGCAGGAGATCACAGTTCTTGAGAGCATCGGTGAGATCGAGGGTGTTGTGAGGCGGCACATCGAGGGGGATTGATGGGTGATGTGCGACATTTGTCAGTTGATGAACGTATACACTTTCGACTGAAATGCTTTGCCAACTCAACCGTTAGCGACCATCGGAAAACGCCAGATACCTGAAAAATTTGATTGTGTCAGAGTTAAGTAGGGTAACAAGCATATAGGAGTATAGGAGATTACACATGGAAAATTCAGGATTTGAAAAGTTGCATTTATCAAAAGAGATGCATCGGGCAATCGCAGATATGGGTTTTGAAGAGCCCACCACGATTCAGGATCGATCCATTCCATATCTGTTGGATGGAAAAGATGTGATTGGACAGGCGCAGACAGGTACCGGGAAGACTGCGGCTTTCGGAATTGCAACTTTAGAAAGAGTAGATCCGGAAAATAAGAAATTACAGGCTGTAATTTTGTGCCCCACAAGAGAGCTTGCAATTCAGGTATCAGAAGAACTGAAAAATCTTTCAAAGTATAAAAAACGCATCCATA
This sequence comes from Methanosarcinales archaeon, assembly GCA_003661105.1. Lineage (GTDB taxonomy): Archaea > Halobacteriota > Methanosarcinia > Methanosarcinales > Methanogasteraceae > Methanogaster_A. Next base: position 1,105 of record QMVM01000160.1, read on the forward strand.
TTTTACCCGTTTATGGTGGGCAGCCTATAGGGCGTCAGATTAAAGCATTAAAAGCAGGTGTACAGATTGTTATCGGCACTCCTGGCCGCGTCATGGATCATTTAAACCGCCGCACGTTGAAGATGGATGGCGTAAAGATGATCATACTGGATGAAGCAGATGAAATGCTGGACATGGGATTTAGAGACGACATCGAGACCGTTGTTAAGAAAATCCCTGAGAACAGACAGACCATCCTCTTCTCCGCAACCATGTCAAAAGCCATTTTAAAATTAACGAAACGATATCAAAAGGACCCACAACTGATAAAATTGGTACATAGGGAGATGACCGTTCCCGATGTCGAACAATTTTTTGTTGAAGTCAAACAGCTTGCAAAAACAGAGGCATTGTCTCGTTTAATCGATCTTTATAATCTAAAATTGTCGCTGGTCTTCTGTAATACAAAAAGACGTGTGGATGAACTGGTTGGAAGTTTAAAGGCAAGAGGGTATCTGGCTGAGGGGCTGCACGGAGACCTGCAGCAGAAGCAAAGGGACAGCGTCATGTCCAAATTCAGAAAGGGGGAGATTGATATTGTAGTGGCAACTGATGTGGCAGCCCGGGGAATCGATGTAGGAGCTACGGACGCAGTGTTTAACTATGACATACCTACCGATGATGAATATTATGTGCATAGAATCGGAAGAACCGCCAGGGCAGGAAAAGCGGGGCGTGCGTTTACATTTGTGACGAGCAAGGAGGCATATAGAATAAGGCAGATACAAAGATTCACAAAAACTAAAATGGTACCTCAGAAAGTTCCTTCGGTAAGCGATGTCGAAGAGATCAGGACGAACTTGCTTTTGGAAAAAGTTAAAGGAATTATTGATGCCGGACATCTGAGAAAATGTAGTAATTTGGTTGAAAAACTTGTTCAGGAAGATTATACTTCTTTAGAAGTGGCTGCTGCTTTACTAAAGATAGTGAATGATGAAGGGTATAAACAATAGGCAATGCAAAAAAAGCGTGGAAGCGTACTAATAGTATGTTGCAGAGTGTGATTGGGTACGTTGTTTTGGAAGCCACCGTATCGAGTTGCTGCTCTATCCTTATCAAAGGTACAACGAGAAAAGATGGGGGGTCTATTCGATTCGGCTTGCCATGATAATTCGGTCAAAATATGGTGACATGCAACGCACGACGTGGGCAGTATTTCAATGAATAAGCATCCGAAAAAGCGGTTTTGGGAGATAGATTTCCTGCGTGGAATTGCAATAATCATGATGATAGTCTTCCATCTGCTCTATGATCTGACTTATTTTGGCGGATGTGATCTCAATTTACATTCTGGTTTTTGGCTATATTTTGCGTGTGCTACTGCCACAATCTTTATTTTTTTAGTTGGAGTATCATTAACTATCAGTTTTTCAAGATCCGAGAAAATAGAGAATTTAAGGCAAAAATTATACTTGAAATATCTCAAAAGAGGCTTAAGGATCTTTTCATGGGGCTTAATTATTACCTTGATGACATGGATCTTTTTGAGAGACGGCTTTGTTCTATTTGGAATACTCCATCTCATTGGAATATCGATTATCCTGGCATACCCTTTCTTAAAACTCCATTATTGGAATCTGTTGCTGGGTATTGCCGTCATAGCTCTTGGAATCTATTTGAAGAACTTTACTTTTAATTTTCCATGGTTGTTGTGGTTAGGATTCATGCCCGACTATTTTTATACCGTTGACTTCTTCCCAATTTTCCCATGGTTTGGAGTGGTTCTGATCGGGATATTTTTTGGAAATTTGCTATATCCTGACTGCACACGTAAATTTAAACTTTATGATCTCTCCAATTTTAAGTTTACAAGATTGTTTTGCCTTTTAGGAAGGAATTCGTTGTTAATCTACCTGATTCATCAACCAATACTGATTGTATTGCTGTATCTTCTGGGTATTGGGGATATTGTGGGTATGTATCGTTAATCCAATGGTAATCGCCCCAATTATCCACTCATCAACGCCTCATACACCGCCTCGACCGCACCAAGCATCTCACCCTGGGTAATGCCAAGCAGTCCTGCCACATACATCGCACCGCCTGCGCCGACGCCTTCCTTGACATCGCCTGCCTCATATTTGCGCAATCCCGATATATGCGAACCAGCAAATCCGGGATCGACAACATGGGTAGGGCATCCGAGATCGCGGATCACCGCGCCAAAGTCGATCGAAGGATCCTGAGACACATATTTCGTGGTCGCAATCGAGATTCTACTGGTATCGATGCCAAGATGGGTAAGTATCGTAAATACAGCGATCATCTGGGTGCCACCTGCAAGAACGATACTCATGTCAGACGATGTCATGCCGCGGACCAGTCCTGCAACAGCAGGCATCATCGGATCGCCGATGGCTGCGATGGCATGCAGCGGATCGGCACGCGCCTTGCCTGTAGTAAGTCCTGATGCATCGATGCCCTGCCGCACAACCGCATGTTTAATATCGAGAGGATTATTCATGTAACTGCTGCTAACGCCGTAATCGTACCCGAGTGCTGTGAGGATGCCAAGAGCTGTGGTCGTGCCGCCGGGAATGCTTTCGCCTATGGTGATAAAGTCTGATAGTTTTCCGAGTTGCATGCCGATCTGTGTTGCGCGCTCATAGATCGCACCTGTATGTGGTACAGCGCCTCCATACCTGATGTCACGCCCGGGCAGGGCGCCAAGATCGATTGCCGGAACATCGGGCACAATCCGAAGTCCTGAGTTTACGAAGAGGTACGGGATGCCTGTCAGTTGCAGTGCAGCACGGGTCATAACAGCAGGCGTTGGCGCACCGTCCGGTTTCATCGGCAGTTCCAAAACGCTGCGGGTGCTGCCATATACTACGATCTCGGCATCACCTGCCGGCGTGTAATCATTCAGTTCGGTGGTTGCGCCCGCAGCCGAGATATTCGGGATCCGGCACGTATCAGTGTTCGAGAGTACGCAGAGAAAAAGAGGATTGGACCGACAGTCTTCCGGGGTTTCGGTAGACGTGATCCAATTGCTTGACATTTTTCCTGGTCGCAAAACCGCGAGAGAACTTCTCTGCGGCATGTTTACGATGATTATGTGCTGGATGTTGCCATAATGCTGACCGAGGTGGGGTGCTTGGTGATGCGACCCATCTCAGCCCCGACTAAGTGTTTCACGCCTTGTTCAGCAGCGATGTCCAGTATCCGCTGGGTGATCACGCCATCGAAGACCACGCCATAGATGTTATCGGTACAATCTTTCAGCGAATCCGCCAGATCGCGCACCGGCACCTCTCTGATGATGTTGGTGTCGCCGTCGAGCAGCCGTGCACCCATGGTATCGGAAAGTTCCTTTATATGTGTCGAGAATTCGGAACCGTTCTCTGATTTCTCGACCTTATGGGGTTTCGAAACGACTTTCTTGCGTATCTTCGTACCGCGATCGTGTATCTTCCTCTTTGGTTCGGCTTCCTGCGCATAACTGATGACTGCCTGATCGACCGGCTCCTTCTGGCGCAGTGCTGTTACGATCTCCTTCTGGACGAGTTCCTCAACGCCCTTGCCATCAGGAGCACGCGCCACAAAATCGATGTCCGCCATCTGGAGCAATTCCTTGATGATCAGTTCTCCGCCGCGATCTCCGTCTGTGAACGCTGTGACGGTCTTCTCTTTACATAGCGGGATGATCGAATCCGGAATGCTCGTGCCGCCGACAGCAACTGTATTCTTAATCCCGTACCTCAGCATAGTGAGCACATCTGCCCGCCCCTCGACAAGGATAATTGTGTCAGAATCAGTTACATGCGGACCTGCAGGAAGATTATCCGTGCCATAAGTAGTGATCTCTTCGACCCTCACCGATTTCTTGACCTCGTCAGCAATCTCCTGGCTTTCAGGAACTGTCTGGTTAAACATCTCGGTCAGGACGTACTTCGCCCGGTCGATGATGTGTTTTCTCTTTGCAGCGCGCACATCTATCATCTTCTCAAGCAAGATGTGTGCCGTACATGGACCGACACGGTCGATGGTCTCGAGCGATGCTGCCAGAATCGCAGTCTCAATGCGATCAAGACTTGATGGGATGGTGATCGTTCCACTTGACTTGCCGGCTTTGGAACTGATAGCCACATCGATCCTACCGATCCGTCCGGTCTTCTGGAGATCGCGCAGGTCCAGATCGCTG
>QMVM01000161.1 GCA_003661105.1 Methanosarcinales archaeon
CAACGTTCCTGCATAAGAGTGTTGGTCCGGGCGGTTGGGCAAACATCGAGGTATGGGCGTACAATGCAACCGGCAACGGAAACATGTCGGTGGGCAGTGCTATCGATAGCGTGCAGGCACCGGGTGCGGCGACAGAACTCTCTTACAAATGCGGCTATATTCCCCCACCCATGGACTTGAGCCATCTGGACGAGATCCCGGTTAAGAGGATTCAGGCGCCATGTGCGCTCCCCAGCTTCGACTGGAGAGATTCCGGCAGCGTGACCCCGGTCAAGGACCAGTGTCCCTGCGGCACCTGCTGGATATTCGGAACCACATCGGTACTGGAATCAGCAGTTCTGATAAATGGGGGTGCAGAGTACAATTTCTCTGAGCAGAGTGTAGCCCTGTGCGTTGACCGTTCATGGACATATCTGTATGACAGCCCTACCGATCCATGTAACTCCGGTGGATGGGGCGGGCTTGCCGCCGAGGTTTTCATCAAGAAAGGTTCGGTCCCGGAATCATGCAATCCTTACAACACCTTGGATTTGAACTGTGATGGGTCGTGTGTATGTGATGATTGTGTGCCTGTCAAGAGAGTTGACGGATACCGGCTTGTAACGAATGACGGGTCAGAAATCGGCGAGATAAAGACCGCGGTGCATGATCACGGACCAGTTACAATGTCTTTTAATTACGCAAATACTTCCGGGTGTGCGAATGTGTATGATGATCCAACGTGGGGAATCATTTATGACTACTATCCGGGCCCTGAATCTTCTAATCACTTAGTATCAATCGTAGGCTGGAATGATTCGGTCCCGCACCCTGATGAAGACCATGACGGAACAGGTGCCTGGATCGTCAAGAACAGCTGGGGCACAGGTTGGGGAAATGACGGCTACTTCTACCTAGCATATAACTCAAGTTGTGTTGAGGGAATAGCCTATCTCGAGTATAAAGACCCGGTGCCCGGTGAAGAACTACTCTACTGGGATGAGGCTGGTTTTGTAGATGACACGGGCTACGCTGACAACGATGGTGCATGGATGGCAAGCGTCTTTACCGCGGATCACTCAGGGGGTATAACTCATGTCGATTTCTGGACAACAAGCAACAATGCCGAGTATGAGATCTATGTCTGGGACGGCTTCTTTGGAAGTGAACTTGTCAATCAAACCGGTAACTGTCCGGAGTGTGGCTACTACTCCATACCGCTGAGTACTCCGATTCCGGTGGATGCGGGTCAGCAATTTACGGTTGGTGTCAATATGACCACGCCGGGATATACCTCCCCCATACCTATTGAATTCAACATGAGCAGGGTTGATACGACTATACAGACCAATGTGAGTTTTATCAGGTACGACAGTACCTGTGACTGGACAGACCTGGCAGATAGTGGTACGAACGCATGTCTCCGCGCCAGGGTGGCACCAACATACAACTGCACCTGCGGCGACATCTGCGTCAACACATCCGGCTGGTGGCGTGACCGCGGCGTGCTCAATGCCAACGGCATGCCGATACAGGCGGCAGTCGATGCTGCGGCTGCTGGCGAGACGATCTGTGTTGCGGCTGGCAGCTACACCGAGAACGTGTACGTGAACAAGCGGGTCACGCTGCAAGGCGAGGGCGCGGATGTGGTGACGGTGACCGCAGCATCGGCAGATGACGATGTCTTTTGTGTAACCGCGGATTACGTGAACATCTCCGGGTTCACTGTGACCGGGGCAAGAAATCCATGGAATGCGGGAATTTCTCTCAGCACTAATGTGGATCACTGCAATATTTTTGATAACAGCGCATCGCACAACTACGCTGGCATATTCCTGCATGATTCGGGCTACAACGAGATCACGAACAACATCGCTAACTCGAACGGTAACAGCGGCATCCGCCTGGACTATATAAAGAGCAATAACAACAATCTTACGAACAACACTGCTAACTCGAACGGTGACAGCGGCATCTTCCTGTTTTGGAGTTCGAACAACAACACGCTCACGGGTAACACCGCTAACTCGAATGAAGACGGTATCGGGCTGTTTGGCCCCTCCAACACCCTCACGGGCAACACCGCTAACTCGAACACACAGTACGGCATCTACTTCTGCGAGGCAGACGCCAACAACGTCTCTTGCAACTGGGTGCAGAACAACGGTGTGAATGGATTCCGACTGTGCGACGGAAGCACAGGCAACACCATCGAGCACAATAACATCGTTGTGAATGGCGTGTACAATTCAATGACCAACGGTTACGAGTATCAGTTCTACAACGATCAAAGCAACGAGGTAGAAGCGAAGCACAACTGGTGGGGCACGGACAACAAGACGAGAATCAACGCAAGCATCTACGACCGGACTTACGATGCGAGCAAGGGCCACGTGACAATCGAACCAGCCGCCGATGGTGCGCCTCCATGCGCCCCGATCCCTGAACTGAAGACCATCCTGTTCTTCGCGGTCGGGCTGCTCATGCTTGCCGGATACGTGCGGATCGGACGGAAGACGTGATGAGAGGTGCCAGCGGCACTTCTCTATGTTATCTTTTTTCGCTGACCGTTTGGTGTATCTGATATGGTCGCTGGTTCGAGAATTTTGGGACTGCTTCTTCCTGTTGGAGATCGTTGATCCGAACACCAGTGCCGAGCCAGCCGTTTCATAAGACTTTTAATTTCTTCCGGGTGGAGGGACGAATGTGGACGACTCAACCATGCTCATGCAATTTTTGTTCATGGATGTGCAGGATTATGTTGTGGAGTTGTATAAAAAAGGAAGAATCTCATTGGGCAGAGCTGCTGACATACTTAGCATGAGCACATTTGATATCATAGCAATTGCCGGAGAACGTGGAATTCGGATTGGTGCGACAGAAGAACAGCAGGCGTGCCGAGATATACTCGGTAAACGGCAGCGTATCAGGTAACGAGACCTACGATGTGTGGATCACGGTAAACGCACCTCCTGAGCCAGGAAACGTCGCTAACGGAACTGGTAACACCACACCAGTCAACTCAACAGCGACCGTCATGCTCGCCAACGCATCAGTCAGTGGCACGATCACGATCGAGGAGATCGGAGACCCGATCAACGGAACAGAAGACATCGGGAACCGGACAGGTCTTGACACAGACACCGAACCTGTCAAGGGCGCCAACGTCACAGTAAACGGGAGTATCGAGGCAGCACTCAAGGATATGGGCGGCTATGCACGGGTGAAACCCGCGGCGTCAAAGGCGACTACACCGGCGGCGGAAGGGGCGCCGACAACGGCACCTGCGAAGGGTGCGCCGGGCTTCACCGCGGTATTCGCGATTTGCATGGGATGTCTTGCAGTCGCTTACGCGATGATGCGGCGCAGAGGGTAGGCGGCGGCACAGGCGATGGGGTTATTGTTGGTTTTGGAAGTCCCCATATCGAGCCTCAGCTCCATCATGTCGGACTGGCAGGAGAGATTCAGGAGCTGGTCGTGCATGAAACAGTTCGCAGCGAAGGTATCGGCGCAGAACTCGTATCAAGACTTGAAGAAAGGGTAAAGAAGCTGGGCTGCGCCTCTCTTGAAGTCACGACGAGAAAAAAATGGGTTGATGCGCAGCGGTTTTATGAGCGGGTGGGCTTTAAAAAGACGCATGTGAACTTCACAAAAGCTTTAATAACGCAAAAACATCAGTTAAAAGTCATGCCTGATAGAACGGTCTCTGCTATGATAGTTGCCAGACTCTCTTCATATGGGGTGTGGAATACATCTTCGGGCTTCCAGGTACGAGCTACCTTAGTCTGGTGGATGCGGTACGCAGGCAGGATGGGGTGACGTTTGTCAAGGTGCGGCATGAGGAAGCGGCAGCGCTCATGACATCCGCATACGCCAAGCTGACCGGGAAGGTGGGCGTCTGCTTGACAATAGCATGACCCGGCGCAACCAACCTGATTACAGGACTCTACGATGATAAAATGGATCGTGCACCGGTTTTAGCAATCACAGGTCAGGTCAAGCCCCAGTATGTAGGACCTGGAAGCTTTCAGGAGATTGATCAGGACGCGCTCTTCAATTCCTTCTGCGTCTTTAATAAGACTATAAACTCGGGAAGCCGGACCACTGAACTTGTGACACTGGCGTTGAGGCATGCTCTGGTGAAACGGGTCGTTTCTCACCTCGCAATCCCAAACAACATCCGGAAAGAACCGCTTGAAGCAGATATAGAACCAATGGAAGGATGGATTCCGGATCTCAGGATATCGAATACCGGATCGATCGGGAGAGCGGTGGGTCTGATAGAACAGGCAGAACGTCCTGTGATAATCGCTGGCGGGGGTGCAAAGGATTAGCGAGATAATTTGATTACATTCTCCGAAAGAATAAAAGCTCCGAAGAGAGAGCCCTGATTCCTTGAGTAAGAGTGAGAGAGCACAATGTAGCTAAGAGTTTCGTTGATATAAGTCTGGGACTTTCGTGCTGTGTTTGGGGGGTTTGGAAAATTGTCGATGGTGTGAACGACAAAAGAATGCGTTCGAGAGTTTCGGAGCGCCCACACGCAAAAACATTAGTAGTTATCGGATCGTTCATATATGCGATCAAGCATTCATGATGCAGGAGGGACCAAAATGAACAGCACAACCATAAACCTATTAGGGATATCAGGAAGCCCGAGACTCGCATCCACAGATTACGTGGTGCGTGACGCGCTCGACTATGCCAGCCAGAAATACACAGCACAAACCGCGTACATAACACTTCACAATAGAACGATCGGCTTCTGTACGCACTGCGACTTCTGCGTCAGGAAGCGCGAGGGCTGCATCCGGAAGGACGGGATGGAAGAGATATATGAGAAACTCCTCTGGGCTGACGCTGTTCTCATAGGAACTCCGGTCTACCAGGGGACATTGAGCGGGCAGACCAAGACGATGCTTGACCGGTTCCGTGCGCTCGTTGCCAGAGATCCGGCTGCGCTCCGAAACAAGGTCGGGGCAGCCGCGGCTGTGGGCGGCGATCGGATCGGAGGGCAGGAACTTGCGATCAGATCGATTCTCGATTTCTACGTGATCAGCGAGATGATGCCTGTTGGCGGCGGCTCGTTTGGTGCGAATCTCGGAGGCACATTCTGGTCAAAAGATAAGGGCGCAGAAGGCGTCAGCGCGGATGCGGACGGGATCAGGAGTATGCACCGGACTATTGACCGCACAATCTCGGTTGCAGGGATGATCAAGGAATCGATAGGTGATATAGATGCTTAGAATCGCATGGGGGATCACCGGATGCGGCGATCAGATCGA
>QMVM01000162.1 GCA_003661105.1 Methanosarcinales archaeon
CGCACTTCTCCAGAAACGCAATTGCGGTTTCACGATCAAAGTCATCCACCAGAAGATACCGGCATCTGCCTTTAAGTATTGCCTCGCTGTAAACCTGCTCGAGGAAGAGCGAATCAGAGGTCACCACAAAGACGTGTGCCAGATGCAGCTCTTTGGTGAGCCGCACAAAGAAATTGAACAATTTGTAAATAAGAAGCCCATCGATCTTCATATCCCCTATCACCTGTAGCTCATCGACGATCAGCACAGGAACACGCTTTTTTGAGATCTCATCAAAGAAACGCTCGATGTATTTGAACATGTCTTTGCTTTTATCTTTCTTCTCTAATATCTGTTCGAACAGGTTCAGTGGTATCGGGATCTGGTCATAATTCTATGCTGTCAGCCGCCGCCTGCAGGATCATGAGCGCATCGAGCGAGGTGACGCGGTCGTCGCCGCTGACATCGGCTGCCGGGTCGTCTGCGCCGGTGGCTGCGATCCGGAGCGCGATCACGGCGTCTGCGGGGGTGAGGATGCCGTCAGAGTTGAGGTCGCCTTTCACAGATGCTTCAGATAGGCAGAGCGGGTGATAGTCAAAATTGCCGCCGCCAGCGATCGGATACTCTAAGTCCCCGAGACCATCGCCGTCCGAATCCGCACCATCGTAATCGCTCCAGTAGTTGCCGCCGAGGCGTGAGCCGCCGATGATGTTTTTGCCTGCGGTTGGGGTGATGTTCCATGTATTGGCACTATCGTCGTATGCGTTGTTGGTGTTGTTGAAGCAATTGTTGTAGATTGTGTTGTTGCTCGAAGAGTACAAGCAGACGTCGTAGCCGTAGTAGTTGTTCGAGTTCGCGGTGTTGCCTGTGAGCATGTTGTTGTTGCTCGAAGAAAACAGATGGATGCCACTGTTGCCGTTCAAGTTTGCGGTGTTGTTCGCTAGCGTGTTGTCGCTCGAAGAATACAGGTGGATGCCAGTGTGATTGTTCGAGTTCACGATGTTGTTCGCCAGCGTGTTACTACTCGAAAAAACTATGGCGATACCGTCGTAACCGTTGTTGTTCAATGCGGTGTTACTTGTGAGTGTGTTGTCGTTCGAACGTTGCAGCAATATGCCAAAGTCGTTATTCGATGCGTTATTGCCAGTGAGTGTGTTGTCGCTCGAATAATCATACACATAGATACCAACACCATTACCATCATCGTCGACATTCGAGTTTGCGGTGTTATCTGTAAGTGTGTTGTTGTTCGAACGTTGCAGCCAGATGCCAAGGCCATTATTCGATGCATTTTTATCCGAAATGTTATAATGGTCTACATAAAAACCGAGATAAATACCAGCCTTCCACGAATCAGTTGCTCCAGTCACCATAAACCCACTAACATTCACATAATCTGCTGTCACCTCAAACACATGATCTGACGCCGATGCAGCGGTAACAGTCACCATATCCACATCCTCGCCGATCAGCGTGAGCTGCCTGTTCACATCCACATTCTCTGTATATTCACCAGCCGCCACGTAAATCGTATCCCCCATGCTCGCGTTACTAACCGCATTTTGTATCTTCGTGAAATCCGCGCCGCCATCATCATCCACATACTATGTTGTCGCACCCGCGCCCACCACGAGCGCCGCGGCGGCTGCGAGCGTTATGATCGTAAGCACACGCACACATGTCTTTGTTCGCAAAACAGCACGAAATCCATCAGTTTGGTTACATCCATTCATAATGATCACATCTGGGACGTCATTTATCCAACCAACTCACTCATATAAAAAGTTAACTGACGCCCCCACACGCCCACATCAACTACGCCCCACCAGCAACCACCCCACCCACCGCTCGATCATCCCAAGCCCATCCGGCGTCAGCACAGACTCTGGGTGGAACTGCACACCCTCGATCTGCCGCTGCTTGTGCCTGATTCCCATGACGACTCCATCAGGACTGTGCGCCACAACCTCAAGATCAGGCGACACCAGGTTCACAGCAAGCGAGTGATACCTGCCGCCAGTAAACGGATTCGAAAGACCCGCGTAGATCCCGACCCCGTCATGATAAATCTCAGACGCCTTCCCGTGAACCGGACCAACAGATGCATGACCGACCGTGCCACCAAACGCGACATTGATCGCCTGACATCCCAGGCAGACGCCGAGCAGGGGAACCTCGCACTCACGGATAATCTCGATGCACGATCCGATATCACGGGGATCGTTCGGATTTCCGGGACCAGGCGAGATCACGACCCCATCCGGGTCAATTTCCCGGACTTCCTCAATCGTTATCGTGTTCGGGACGACCACGGTATCCGGCTCGAAGATCGAGACATACTCGACGAGATTCCAGACAAACGAGTCCTTGTTATTCACGAACAGTATCTTCATTTGATCACCTTCATCATCGCAGCCATCTTGCGCTCGGTCTCCAGATATTCGTACGTGGGATCCGAGTCAGCAACGATTCCAGCCCCTGCCTGAATGAACATCCGGTCACCATCAAGAACAATCGTCCTGATCACGATTGCGAAGTCGGCATCCTTGTTCCATGTGTAATATCCAACGCCGCCGCCGTATATCCCACGGGAATCTTTTTCGAGTGCGTCGATGATCTCCATCGCACGGATCTTCGGCGCACCGGATAGCGTGCCCGCTGGAAAGATCGCGCGTGTCGCATCGAACGCATCAGCGTCGTCGCGCAGTATTCCTGTAACAGTGCTCTCTATGTGCTGGAGATGTGAGTACTTCCGCACCGTCATGAAATCCTCGACTTTGACCGACCCTGGCTTTGATACCATCCGCACATCGTTTCTGCCAAGATCGACGAGCATCACGTGCTCTGCCCGCTCCTTTTCATCATCCAGCAGTTTTCTCCCGAGTTCGGTGTCTTCGGAATCGGTCTCGCCCCGCGGGCATGTGCCAGCGATCGGGTTGGTGATCAATTTCCGGTTGTGGACTGTGAAGAGCGTTTCAGGGCTTGCGCCAACGATTTTAGTCTCCCCGAATTCGAATAGATACATGTACGGGCTTGGATTGACATCCCGTAACCTCGTGTACAGTTCTACCGGGCTGTATCTGTTCGTTGCCTCGTATCGTCTGGACAGCACAACCTGGAAGATGTTGCCATCAACGATGTGCTGCTTCGCTGTTCCAACCATCGTCTCGAACTCGTCCTGCCCCACATTCACGGTCATCGCCATCTGACTGTGCCCGCCTCTGGAGGTCTGCTCTCCCGAATTAAGTTCTTCCGCCCTTCTGATAGTAGAGATCATAGCCGCTGCATCGGATTCGGCGTTCCGGTACATTTTCGCGATCTTATCTCCGCTAAAATCCTGTAAAAATGGAGTTAAGATTATATAAACCTCGCCGGTCATGTGATCGAAGACTACAGTATGTGTGATGAGCATGAATTGCGCATCCGGCGTTGCTGCATGATCGCGTCGTCCGATATCCAGCCAGCAGTCATATACGATGTCGTAACCGTTATATCCGATCGCACCTCCGGAAAACACCTGTCGATCGAAGTTTTTCGTGCAGATGTAGGGTACACTCGGTATGATCGGCTTTAACGCATCCAGAACGTCGTATTCCGTGCGTATCGCGCCACTCTCGTGCATCTCTGATAAATCTGCCTCGATCTGTCTGATAAGCGGTGTCGATCTATCGTACGAAAGCGAGATGTTCCTCCCGCTTATCGTGATGACCGCGTCCGGATCGGAACCCACGAACGAGAACCGTGCATGGTGCTTCTCCTTTTCCACAGACTCGAGCAGATAGGAGTATTTCGGGCTCTCTGATCTCAGCACGGTGTACAGGTCGATAGGCGTGCACCGTGCGGTCGTTTTTGCGATCAACTGAACGATCGCAGGCGGTTCTATCGACTCGAGAAGCGGGGTCAGTTCCTGTGGGTTCGGGGTTATCATTACATTCACCGTATAACTTTGTACACTAATGTCCATAGTTGTACCTCCTACTTAAAGATTGCTCTGATGCCAGGTCGCCAGCCCGGACATTGCGATCCAATAACCCACCTTATGTTCCGGATATGGCAATATCCCGCAAAAAGTCCGGTCGGTCTGCCGCAAACAATCTTTTAACCCGACGTGCAGAGAGAGTACTATGACCATCCACTACCTGAGTACCCCGCTTACCCTATCTGATGTTACCGGATTACGTGCAGGCGATCTTGTGTACCTGAGTAAAACGGTCATGACGGTCAGGGATCGGGCGTGCAACCGCATATTGGAAGCATCAGATGCATCAGAGATTCCGTTTGATCTCGAGAATGCCGTGATCTATCACTGCGGACCGATTGTCAGAGGAGTGGATGAGTCGTGGGAGGTGATCGCGGCAGGTCCGACCACGAGCAGCCGGTTAAACTTGCAGACCACGGATATTCTGGATCGATTTGGTGTCCATGCCATAATCGGCAAGGGTGGGATGTCGGTCGCTGATGCGATGCGGGATCGGTGCGCGTATCTTGCATACACAGGCGGGTGCGCGGCGGTGGCAGCAGATCACATCATCTCGGTGCGCGACGTGCACTGGCTCGATCTTGGAATGGCAGAAGCGGTCTGGGTGCTCGAAGTGCGTGATTTCGGACCGCTCATCGTAGGAATCGATTCACATGGGCGAAATCTCTTTGATGAGGTGCAGAGAAGGGCAGAGACGCGGATGTTGGCGGCAGTTTGAGTGGATTGTGGTCATCGGCTTCGCGGTGCTGCAGAAGATTTCATAGATTTTCTTGTGTAAACATGTGGAGGATATTGAACATGGGCGTGACGATATCAGAAATCTTTATATACAACGGCTGCTGATGTTATGCTATCACCTCCATTTTCGTGGTCAGACATTCTGGCCACGTTGTATTTGATGGAGACGGAAGATCGTTCCGTCTGACATTGGTCCTGATATTTGGTTAATTCCGATCGGTAGTGAAAACCTATCAATTCCAAATGTGTGCTTCAATTCTGGTTGATCCTGCCAGAGGTTACTGCTATCGGAGTTCGATTAAGCCATGCGAGTCTAAAGGTTTCTTCGGAAACCTTGGCGGACTGCTCAGTAACACGTGGATAACCTACCCTTAGGACTGGAATAACCCCGGGAAACTGGGGATAATACCGGATAGATCAAGGATGCTGGAATGCGCCTTGATCCAAAGCTCCGGCGCCTAAGGATGGGTCTGCGGCCTATCAGGTTGTAGTGGGTGTAACGTACCTACTAGCCGACGACGGGTACGGGTTGTGAGAGCAAGAGCCC
>QMVM01000163.1 GCA_003661105.1 Methanosarcinales archaeon
ACCACTTGGCGGCATTCATCCCCGCTACAAGTAGCGAGGTCTTCTGCCGCGTACCTATAAAAAGTACGGGTGACGAGTTTCTTAAGTTAATGACCCCTCGATCACAGCAGAAAGAGATATTGAAGTTGTTTCAAAGCGAGAACATCGTAAGGAATGGATATTTGAAATCAATAGGAATTAAGTGAAGAAGAATACGACCAAGAAACTGCGGAAATTTCAGAGGCATACAGCCCTACGCTACTGGTTTTGATTTTCGGGCGGGAAACTTGGGTTAAAGGCATGCAAGCCACCAAACCTCTGACCTATTCCAATGCTCACACATCCCGTTCCTCGCATTGCCAACGGTTTTGCTCCGCATCCGGTGTGGTTGTGCTATGCAGTGTACGTCAGAACTCATCTTATATAAAACCCTGCAAATGAAACCATCAGCACCAGCCGGCGCGACAGTTCCGCGTCCGCCGCCATAGATTTATTAACAAACGATTCCAAGAGACGGTATACCCAAAGGCGGGGGTTGCCCAGCCAGGTCAAAGGCGATGGGTTTAGGGCCCATTCTCGCAGGAGTTCGTGGGTTCGAATCCCACCCCCCGCATGTTCAGGAAAAGCGTCTTCAAACTTCACTCCTCCGGGATTCTTTCCATTCAACGCCGCATCCGAGCACCTGTTTTTTCAGTGCGACAACCCCGCAGAGCGTGATCAGCCAGAGATGCGCGATGAGTCCGAATGTCCGGACAACCCCGCGGCGTAGACCATACCTCTGCCACAGCCGAAGCCCGTACAGCGGCACGAGCGGTGTAGCAAGAAATGCGACAAAAGGCAGCGTCAGCGAAAGAAACCACGCCAACCGCCTCGGCACAGGGATATTTGACCGCAGAAACGATCCCATGTGTGTGTGCAGCCCCTGATATGCGCCGGTTAACCATCTGACGCGCTGATTGAAGAGATCGCCGATGCTGGACGGCGCCTGCTCACCTACAAACGTCTCCGGAACGAATACGCCGACGAGACCTGAAAGATACGCTTTCTGGGTGAAATCAAGATCCTCACATGATACGGACTCGTTCAGCCGTTCGAAGCGATGTTCTTCCATGAGTTTCATATTCAAGACCCCGATCAGACCGTTGAACTGGTTAAATCCACCCACCATCTTAAATATGCGGTAAACGTCAGAAAAAAAGAAATATTCCGCAGCAATCGTCTGGGTCACGATGTTTTCATCCGCGTTCGTGACAAAACGTGCGCTGCTTGCGATTATCGCATCACGGTTCGACCGTAGCGCGTCCACGCATTCGACCAGGAAATTCCGCATGGGGCGGCTGTCCACATCAAAGAGCGCTATGTAGTCCGGCATTCCCACATACGCCGCGAGAGCATCGTTAACAGCACCAGCGCGTCGCCCACGGTTGTCCATACGGGCAAGCACGGTAACCGGCACCTCTTCTAAAAATTTCAGGCGGTCATCATCCCCTTCCACGAGATCGAGGACATAAGTAACCCGAACCTCCAGATCCCTCTTTTCAAGATCCAATAGGCACTCTACGGATTTCTTAAGCACTGATAACGGCTCAAACGACGCTACAGGTACGATGACAGATAGTTCTTCCATCACTTAAGGAGCAGGGTGATTATATCAGCACCCTGTGTGTTAACAACGATCAGGTTCAGTACGATGCCGATGAGCGCTCCTGTGATTAGACTGGTGACGATCCGGATCTTGATGATGAGAACTGCTGCTATGATTATAGATATGATCAGTCCGATGCCGGAACTCGATCCGATCATCCCCAGAAGCCCAACTGACCCCTGTATCCATTCCAGCAGTACCGAGACTGCATTTATTCCGAATACGACCCCCACTATCACGCCGATTATAGTGAATGTGTTGTTTCTCATGGTGTCGCCCTATTTATCAATTTTGTAATCAGTTCAGATGCACCCGATCTCCGGTCACCATGTAGATCACGTTCTCGCAGATGTTCACGGCATGATCTCCGATCCGCTCGAGATACTTCGATACGAAGAGCAGGTGCGAGATGTTGGTGAGTTTCTTCGGATCCTCTACGAGATATGTCAGGAGTTCTCGCCTGACCTGATCATACAAGCCATCGACAAGATCGTCCTTCTCTGCCGACGCATAAGCAAGATCGCTGTCAGAATCGTGAAATGCCCGGATTGCGGAACCTAACATCTCACGTGTCATATCGGACATGCGCGGGATATCGATTAAGGGTTTCACGTGCTGCTCTCCTTTCGAATATATCGTGGCTCTTGCAATATCAACAGCAAGATCGCCCATCCGCTCAAGGTCGATCTGAATCTTAAGTGCCGTTGCAATCGTCCTGAGATCGACTGCCATCGGCTGCTGGAGCGCGATCAGCCGCAGACACGCCTTCTCGATGTCACATGCAAGATCATCCACCCCCCCGTCTCTATCGATCACCGATTGAGCCATCGCTGCGTCCATAGCCTTAAGCGATACGACCGCATCATTTATGATTGCATCAACCATGTTGCCAAGTTTTATGATATCTTTCTTAAGGTCTTCCAGTTCCTGTTCGTACTGATTCCTTACCATTGTAACCTGTTATGTATCTGAAGTTATATTAGATATTGCGTTTGCATCAGCGCACGATCTTTGATATATTGAGTTCGAGGATGTCCTCTGCGCCAAGACGCTTCAGTTCCGGGATCAGGATATTCACAGTCTCCTTCGCAACCACGGTCTCGACCGCGTAATATTCGGAGTTGTATAGCTTGGTCACGGTCGGCAGTTTCATCGCAGGCAGCGCGGCGATCAACTCGTCGAGTTTCCCTGCTGGCACGTTCATAGCCAGAAGCACCTTGCCGCGAGCCTCAATTACGGCAAGAAGCAGCGTTCGTATCTCCTCGATCGCTTTTCGCTTCGCAGGATCATTCCAGCTATCCTTGTTCGCGACCAACTTCGTTGTCGATTCAAGCATCACGTCGATGATCTTTAAGTTGTTCTTCCGAAGCGTTGACCCTGTCTCGGTAACATCGACCACGACATCCATCAGATCAGGAACCTTCGCCTCGGTAGCGCCGTAAGAGAAATGGATCGTTGTAGGAATCCCGAGTCTCTCGAAATAACTTCGGGTGATGTTTGGGTACTCGGTCGTCACCCTGCTATGTGGCTTGATATTGGATGCGTCTTTTATTTTTTGGTCATCAGGCACCGCAATAACGATCTTAACGATTCCTGAGCCCTGCTTGCTGTATGGCATGTCAGCAATCTCGATCACGTCTGCGCCCGACTCGATCACCCAATCATGCCCTGTTATTCCCACATCGAAGTACCCCTCCGCCACATAACCGGCAATCTCTTGCGGACGCAGGATCTTCACTTTTCCGATCCGCGGGTCGTTGATATTTGGGTTGTACTCCCGTTCGGTCCTCTTGATCTCGAGATCTGCCTGTTTGAAGAGGAGAAACGTCTGCTCCTCAAGGCTTCCTTTTGGTATTGCTATACTCAACATCGATGTAACTCTGTGGTGGCGCATTAATAGTTTTCTTATCGGCGGAGTTGATTCGTTGATCTGTCCATGGGGTTGTTATTGGTGACCGTGTGGCAGATATCGGGATAAAGATTTATGGCTAAACTGCGCAAACAGATTCGTGCAGAGGAAGAGAACGTTGAAATTGTGTTTGATAATCCGGAAGATGTCATGGAGCGAGAAGAGAAGACCGTTATCGAATATCGAATTGGCAGCAGCCACAGATCAGAGGTAGCCATGACCGACCGTGGAACCGCAATGATTCTTGCAGCAGAGGATATCAGGCACTTGTTGTCGAGAGGATACCCGCGCACAGGAGTCATACGGTTTGCAAGCGATCATTACCGGCTGGAAAATCGGGATCGGCACATATTGATGCGTGTCGTCGTCGAACCCGGGGTTGCGGCGTTACGCATCAGGAAAAGGATACCGTGCACTGGCATCAAGGATAAAGAGATCATGATAGATGGATATAATGTCATCATCGCAACAGAAAGCGTGATTTTTGGAGAACCTGTATTCTTATGCGATGATGGATTTATACGGGACATCAGAGGTGTTTTCAGGAACTACAAAAATCCGGTGGAGGGTGTTTGCAGACAGGTTCTTGAGATCCTGTCCGGATACGAGCCGGATTCTGTTACCTTCCTCTTCGATGCCCAGATCAGCAAGAGCGGTATGCTTGCACGCTATATTCGCGGACTGCTTCCTGTGTATTCCCTTTCAGGAGACGCGAGAACATCAAAGCATGTCGATTTCGATCTGAAGCACTGTGACATGATTGTTGCAACTGGTGACGGTAATATCATCGATGAAGTTCGATCCGCGGTGGATCTTCCCGGATGCATCCTTGAGAAACTTGGTAAAAGGGCGTTCACGATATAAATGACAGTAAAACGACGGCTCTGGTGTGTACAGGTACCCAAACAGAGCGGCGAACCCGTCCGCAGTTTGCTTGTCGAGATGGGTGCATTTCAGAAGGACGCTGCGGTTCAGAGGGATGACGCTTATCTGTATTTCCCGGTTAAATATGAAATTGGGATTGCGGATCAATTTCCTGATGTTAGACTCCTGCAGAGGGACTTTGAGTGCGTAGAAAAGCAAACGTTCGAGTCCATCCTCGGATTTACCCCGTCTTATGACATGATCGGGGATATTGCGATCATCGATTCCGATGATCCCGATGCAGAGAGGATCGCGGACGCCATTATCCGAATGCACAGGCACATAAAGACCGTTCTCGGGGCGATGTCGCCGGTGCAGGGCGAGTTTCGGGTCAGGGATTTCCGCGTGGTTGCGGGCGAGCCAAAGACCGAGACCGTGCACAAGGAGTATGGCTGCCAGTACGAGATCGATCTTGCCCGCGTCTACTTCACACAAAGACTCGCAACAGAACGAAAACGCATCGCTGATCAGGTCTGCGGCAGGGACGTCGTTGTCGATATGTTTGCAGGTGCAGGACCCTTTAGCATCCTTGTCGCAAAATCAGCTAAGGAGGTGGTGGCGATTGATATGAATCCTGCGGCGACCCGCTATCTGGAAAGAAACGCACGGTTAAACAGGATCAATAACATGCGGATCATCTGTAGTGATGCGGCAGACGTTGCGTACGATCCTGACCTTGCCCATATCGCAGATCATGTGATCATGAACCTGCCGCACTCGGCAGAGGAGTTCCTTGACGAAGCGTTGACGATTCTAAAACCCGGCGGCATC
>QMVM01000164.1 GCA_003661105.1 Methanosarcinales archaeon
CCGTCGGTGGCGATCACAGCATCACCGATACTCGCAAGGGTTGTTGCAAGCCATTCTTCACTTTCCACCAACCGCTTCTCGATCCCGCTCTTGTGAAGAGCCGTTTCGATGGATGCGTGGAGTTGCCGCTCCTGAAACGGCTTGACAAGATAAGCGTATGGTTCTGTGCTCTTGGCTCTATCGATCAGCCCAACATCCGAATACGCTGTTAGGAATATAACCGGAATATCTATCTTTTCTTTTATCTCCCGAGAAGCATCTATACCGTTTTTCTCCCCTCGAAGGACGATATCCATCAATACCAGATCAGGATTCAGTTTGAGCGCCTTATCTACGGCGGCATCCGCACTGACCGCACGCCCAACCACTTCGTAGCCAATATTAGTAACTGCCAGTTCCAGATCTTCAGCTACGATGGCTTCGTCCTCAACGATCAGTATCCTTATTTTCTCCGTGTGAATTACCCTCGTTACACTCTATGTCGAATTCCATATTAAAGGTTGCCCCCCTATCGCTGATGACCTCCAGCGTTCCCTGTAACTGGTCTTCCACGAGTATCTTTACCAGGTGGAGGCCAAGTGTTTTGGTAGTATCGATATCGAACCCGGGAGGCAATCCAGCACCATCATCGCTTACCCTCAGATTGACCCTGCCACTATCTGATGCAGTGAGACTGACCTCGATCTTTCCGCCCTTCCTCTCACCAAAAGCATGTTCTATTGCGTTTGAGAGCAGTTCGTTGATGATCAGCCCGATATGTAGCCCGATAGATACCGGAAACTTGCGATCGGTCACGTGAATGATGGGGGTGATCTTTGTGTCTGAGACCGGATAGCTCCGGAACAACTGCCCCGACAATGTGCCTACAAACTCATTCATATTCAGTTCTGATAAGTCCCCACTTTCATATAATTGAGTGTGAATAAGAGCCATAGTATTTATTCTGCTCTGGGATTTGGAGAGCACGTCGATCGCTTCTTTATTCTGGGTGGTTCGCGCCTGCATGGAAAGTAAGCTTGATGCAACCTGAAGGTTGTTCTTTACGCGGTGATATATCTCATGCATAAGCACGTCCTTCTCTCGCAGGGATCGTTTGATCTGCTCTTCCGCGACTTCGCGCTCTGTTATGTCTGTGGCGGCAGCATATATTACGCCATTCTCGTCAGCCGCTGTTGCCCTCCATTCCAACCATTTATAAGATCCGTTCTTACAGATGCAACGGTTTTCAAACACAACAAGCGGAATACCGTTAATCTGCTTCTCTACTTCCTCGATGGTACCCTTGCGGTCATCCGGATGAACAAACTCGATAAATGGACGTGCCAGGAATTCCTCATGAGAGAAACCCAATATGCTACTAAAAGCCGGATTGCAGTATATAAAATAACCGGTATGAGTATTTACCTTGGCAATCATACCCGGCACAACTTCAATAATGTGCTTTAGCTCTGATTCTGCTTCCAAAAGACTCTGTTCCGCCTGCTTGCGCTCGGTGATGTCATTAAATACCGATACTATTTCACCACTGGGCAACTTGTAAACCCAACTTTCTCGCCATGTGTCATGGTCATCCTCATGCCTGCAAATAGCTTCCGGAAAATACTCCGGTTTTCCGGTTCTCCAAACTCTCTGAAATACTTTAAATAAGCCAGACTCCACTACACCGGGAAATGCTTCAGCAACACGCCTTCCGATGATATCCTCCCTTTTTATGTTCGCTATGTTCTCTCCTGCCTGATTAAAGTCCCTAAATATAAAGTCATCACCATCATCCACAGCTTCAAATATTGCAACTCCACTTGCCATCGTCTCAAATAGTTGCATGTATTTTAACTGAGTAGCTTTTAGCTCCTCCTCTACATGCTTGTACTCTGTGATGTCACGGGAGATTGCACATGCCATAAATCCTTTATCAGTCTTGATAGGGAATACCGCTGCCTGTACGACACGATGTGCCCCATCGGGAGGGTGAATCACGCCCTCATCCAACCGGTCCAACTGCTCTGATTGACCGGTCTCAAGGATTTTAAGCACACCTGCTTTGACCTGCTCATGCACCGGATTATCAATGTCGTTAGCGGACAACTGAGATAGGACATCCCACACGGGTCTGGCCAACACCTCTGTCCGCGAAAGCCCGGTGATCTGCTCCTGCCCGCGGTTCCACTCGATAATAGTGCCCTGTTCATCGACCAGCACAATACCATCACACGACTGCTCGACGATGCTGCGGAGTTTTTCTTCGCTCCTCCGAAGCGCATATTCGGACTCTTTTCGCTCGGTGATATCGCGAGCAATCGCCAAAGAGAGTAGTTCACCATCGACATCGAAGAATTTCCCGGTGATCTCCACAGGCAGGAGTGTTCCGTCTTTTCTCTGCTGGTTCACCTCAAAGATCGCTTCTTCCGCCAACGCATCCCGAACTTCCAGAAACGCCTCGTATCCAGTGGGATCGGCGTCGATTTCCCTATTGCTCAGTCTTAACAATTCTTCCCTGCTGTAGCCGAGCGATTCACAAGCCGCCTGATTAACGTCCACAAATTTTCCGGCATCATCGGACAAGAATATGGCGTCTTTAGCCGTTTCGAAGAGCGTCCGGTATTTTTCCTCCGACTTTCGCAGCGCATCTTCTGTCTCTTTTCGGTCGGTTATATCCCTGAATATATTCGCGAAATACCCTGGCATCGTGCAGAACGATGTAATCTCATACCACCTTTTAAACCGCGGATAGTATTCAACGAAATGCGCTGATTCCCCGGTTTGGGCGACTCTGGCGTACCTTTTGATAAATGGTGTGTCGCCGGCATACAGCTCTGTTGCTCTTTTTCCTTCCACATCCGCTCTCTTCCACGATAGGATACTCTCAGCGGCATTGTTGATCTTCTCAATAACGTAATCGACCGGCTCACCACCCTCATCCACGATCAGCCTGTGCACCACGAGCCCGTTCATCATATTGTCAAAGAGATCCTGATACCGGCTCTCGGATTTCCGGAGCGCATCCTCTGCCCGCTTTTGCCCGGTTACGTCTTTCGCCGTTCCAATCGCTGCCGGTTTGCCCTGATACTCGATGAGCCCGACAGTTATATGGACTGTGGTTTGCATATCCTCGTTCTTCCGGATGACATGAAACTCATATTCCACAGGTACACCTTCCCCTGCTATCATCATGGCGTAGCGATCAGCAACCATAGCCCGATCATCGGGCGCAACAAGTTCCCAGAAACCCATCCCGATAACTTCCTCCACAGTGTAGCCGGGTATTCTGGCAAATGCCTCGTTCACAAACTTAAGTTTCCCGTCCTGGATGAGGAATACACCATCTTGAACATTCTCGATCAAGGTGCGGTATTTCTCTTCGCTCTCACGAAGCGCTTTCTTAGCAGCTTTTCGCCCGGTGATGTCGCGGCAGGCAAGAAATAGTCCCGCTGGTTTACCATCCTCCACAATCAGCGAGGAGTTCGCTTCCACCGATATCCGCGCTCCTGCCTTGTTGATGAAATCCACTTCAAAAAGGAAAATCCCGGCTCCACCAGCAGCACGTATTGAAAAACGTTCATAGAATCCGGGGAGCTGGTCTTCGGGCAGGATATCTGTGATATTCATCTGTAGTGCCTCTTCCTCACCATACCCGCTCAGTTCTATCGCAGCTCGGTTGAGGTATGTGATACGCCCATCCATGCCGAACGATATAATCGTATCCTTTGAGGTCTCTGTGAACATGCGATACTTAGCCTCGCTCTCGCGAAGCGCGTCCTCCGCGGCTTTGCGCTCAGCAACCTCCTGCCTCAGTTCATCGTTCGCTCCCGCGAGTTCGGCGGTGCGCTCCTCTACACGAACCTCCAGTCCATCACACGCATCCTGCAACGCATCCTTCGTCTGGCGCAGTTCAGCCGCCTGCGCGCCAAGTTCCGCAATAACCTTCACTGTTCGGAAGAACGAGTGTAAACAATCCATGGCCACCGCGTCTCCGACCGTACGCATATTCTTCGCCTCTTTGACGAGTAGTTCCGGGTCCAGGTCGATCTCCACAGCGATCTTTTCAAGTTCTTTTAATTGTTCGGGCGAGAACTCCTCAGGTCTGAATTGACCTGCATACATGGTTGCTTTGCGCTCACCATCGATAATGATCGGCGCAACGAAATGAGCACCATGCGCGAAGCAGTACATAATTTCAGGCTCGTTTAACTTGACTGCCTTTCTACTCATCTTTGCGAATGATTGGAAACATCGTCGTCTCCCTTCTTTTGTTGATTGGATCAGAGTGCAAAATTTGATTGGATTGCTAAAACGTGTTAAAGCATCGCCATCTGGCAAAAAAATTACAGAAGAGACCCCGACGGCCCTTGCAAAGCTATCCTGGACGGCTTGAACTACATCAGCGTCAATAAGTTCCCGTAGTGACATGGCTTCGTCCATCTTACTTCCTGTATCTTCCTGTAGCAAACTCCGTGAACTTCGTATAACCCGTTCTGTAGATGGTGATTCGTCGTGACCCACACCTTCGTGGTCGTAAGTGCTACTCTTCACTCGTCTCTTTGTAGCAAACCATCAGTCATCAGTGATGTCAAACTCCATCTTAAAGGTTGCCCCTTCCTCGCTCGTGACTTCCAGAGTTCCTCGCAACTGGTCTTCAGTGATGATCTTTACGAGACGGAGACCAAGTGTTTTAGCAGCATTGATATCGAATCCAGGCGGCATTCCAACGCCGTCATCGCTGACGGTCAGACTGACCAACCCTTTTTCAGATACACCAAAACTAACCTCAACCGTACCTTCCTTCCGGTTTACAAAGGCATGTTCGAACGCATTTGTCAACAGTTCATTAACAATCAATCCGACAGGAACAGCTATGGAAATTGGAAGTGGGGAATCGGCTACGGAAACGTTTGGGGTAATTCTTGTATCTTGAATAGAATAAACATAGAGCAACTGCCTTACCAGATTATCCACAAACCCCCTCATATTCACCTCTGATAAATTCTCGCTTTCATATAATTGACTATGGATAAGGGACATAGCATATACCCGGTTTATGGATTCGGAGAGTGAATCCTTTACGTTTTTATCTTTTACGCTCCGTGCCTGCATATCAAGCAAGCTCAAAATAACCTGAAGATTGTTCTTTACGCGATGATGTATCTCCCGGAGCAGCACCTCTTTCTCCTTTAAGGATGCCTTTATCCGGTCTTCCGATCGCTTGTGCTCGTCCAGACGCTTCCGGA
>QMVM01000165.1 GCA_003661105.1 Methanosarcinales archaeon
CCCGCGGCGAATATTCAAAAGACGCTGATGTGAGTGGCGACTCTATTATCACATCGCTTGATGCGCTAATGATTCTGCAAACTACCAGTGCAGGATGCAGGATTGCGGTCGGTAAGTATTCGGTAGATGTAACTGACACGATCCCGGTCCCGATCCGGGTCGAGGGCGGGGTTGATGTCGGGGCGCTTGATCTCAACATCACCTTTGACCCCACCCTCCTATCTGTGAAAAGCACGCAGAATGGCGCGTTTGATAGCACTACGATAAATCCGGAGGTGGACAGTGGGGTAGTAAAGGTTGTGGCATATCAGGCTGCAAACACGGGGATTAACGGCAGCTTCACTGTTGCAGAGATCACTTTTGAGGCACTCAAGGTTGGAGAGAGCCCGCTTGACATTGAGATCGTAACACTCACGGATTCAAGCCCTCAGACCAATCACCTCGACCACTCGATATACAATGGCACAGTAACAATCTGTTAGACAAAGCGGCGGGAGGATGAGATCAGCAATCTGACCAAGTAGGGAACGTTAGCGGAAGTGGGCGGCGGCAACATCAGTCGAAGAGGAAAAACCTGTCGAGATGACAACGCCACTTCCGGAAAAGATGCCAGCAGTCCACACAGAAACATCATCATCCTCCACCTCTCTCGCCGATCGTTGCGATGATCATCGTGGTGATAGCCGTGATCATTGTAATAATACTTATGATGTGAACGCCAAGCATGGCGGAATGGTTCGCACGTAATAGTTTTACGCTCGGGAGCATACCAAAGTCACAGAATTAATTTTGATTAACATTATCTCGAAAAAGCATAATATCTCTTGATAACTTTATATATTATGATGTTACTTATGGGCGTACCACTATGGAATATAGACCACAAGGTGAGATAAAAATGAACATACGCACAAAAACGTTACTCTGCTTATCTGTAACGATAGCTCTCATAGCACCATCCTGCGCAGCACCGACACCGTTTATGATCTATGGATGGGGTTCATACAATATCAGTACCGATTGCGACAATCTCACGGTCAGCCTGACCAATCCGGACAATGGCAAGACATGGACTGCTGAAGTGAGTGGCAACTACTACCAGATCATGCTCACAAACGGCACCGATCTGAATGTGAGTGAGATACTGCGATTCAGCGCCACAGATGGGGCGTATTCCAGCATCACGGATCATACCATAACCGCGAAGGATGTAGGCGACGGCGGACTCTTCGAGTTTAACATCACACTCGGATCGATACCGGGTGATGTCAATGACGATGAGAACCTAACAACCGCTGATGCTGCAATTGTCCTTAAGATGGCGGTCAGTGGCGAATACTCAGAAGTGGCAGATGTGAGTGGAGATGGAGCAGTCACGTCGCTCGATGCGCTGATGATCTTGCAGGAAGTCGGTACAACAGCCTGACAGACGATGATGCTGGCTTTATGGCAACCAAACTCACAGAAGCGGTGACCGGAGTTACGCGCAAACTCACTGCAAAAAAAGCGTTCCGGGTGCGGTCGCCGCATCACTGAACAGGAATGTCCAGCGACACAAGATACGCACCCGGAACCAAAACGTCTCAAATCAGTCTTCTACAGCTGCGATCGCAAACCGTCTCATGACCTTCTCGACCTTGATCTTAACACTGTCTCCGACTTTTGTGCCGGGAACAAAGATCACAAAGCCATCTATACGCGCCACTCCGTCACCTTCTCTGGCAATATCCTCTATGGTAATATCGTAGGACTCGCCTTCGGTAACTGGCGCATCGTATGCTTCTTGTTTAAACAATTTTGGTTCTCCTTCTTATTTCAAACCAACCAACTTAAAAAGCGAAAACAGAACTGAAACATTCAAATCCCATAAGCCGCATCGATAAGTCTATTGATCAATTGGTAATGACTTTCTCACTATATATAACCTTTTCGCATGGTACGAGGCGTCCTGCTCAGACCGGGTCGTCCCCCACACAAAGTCCCTTCTTACCGGAGAACCTCTTATCCGCCCTGATTTTCCCCCATATATCCTTAAGCGGCGTATCAAGAACGTTTCCAAAGGATTGTGCCATGTATGGGCTTGCCTTAACCGCTCCGTCCACGCAGATATGCGCCCACCGCTGCCCTGCAAGGCATCCAAGCATCTCCCCCTCAAAATACGTGTTCGCAAAGATCCGCGGACCGCCCGGGCGCATGTTGACGCTGTGGTACATCTCAAGTATCTCCCTGCGATCCCCTTTTGTGAGGCCACCGTTCATCGATTCCCAGATCGAGAACTCATGCACGCCAAGATCGGACGCAAACTCGTAGAGGCGCGGAAGTTGTGGCATCCTATCGTGCGATACATGCGTCGCCATCGTGACGAGCAAGCCCGCATCAAGCCCGCATCTGATCGCACCGACCGCCGCGAGAAACGCGCCATCGACCCGCCTTACCTCATCATGTTTTGCGGGGTCAGTGTTATATATGCTGATCAGGAGGTTGTGGATGCCACTTTCCTTAAGCCGGGAAGCGATCTCGGGTGTCATCTCAAGACCCGGCGTGAATATGTTCACGATCGCACGGTCGTGGTCGATGTACTCGATCAACTCGAAGAGATCGCTCCTGAGCAGCGGATCGCCCTCTGTGAACGTGATGATAAATGTCCCCATCGCAAGTGCCTGATCGATCACATCCTTGATCTCATCAGTGGTCAGTTCGTATTCCCCGTCGCTCATCGCGCAGTGCGCACAGTCACACCCACACTTGCGTGTGATCTCGAAAGAAACGGTTTCAGGAACGTATTTTCCAAAAGCGATACTTGCCTCGGCACGGATCAGTCGCTTGAATGCGCCTCCCGGAATCGGCGGCAGCCATGTGGACGCGATGACCTGATCCTGATCGACCCGTGCCGGCTTCTCCTGCATCAACCGGTCGTTTATCTTTCTGATAAATGGCATGCACACAGGGGCAAGCGGTCCTGTGGCGTCCAGTTTCAGCACCTCGTCATAATCGCAATCGATCGACAATCCTGGCTTATGGAGCATGTTCACACGAGACATTGTGGAAGTGATTGTTTGACAAAGTGTAAAAAGGATTCGATCTGCGATGATATCCCGCTTGATCAAAAGTTTTAAGTACGTAGTAATAGTTATTCATAATAACTCATAACAAACACGTAAATAATATCATAATCTGGGAGGAGTTTACAAATGAATGCGAAAAGTGTTGTCAGATCGTACTGGGATGGGCGGAGCCAGACTTATAGCATCGATATCTATAAGTCACGGAGTGAGGCAGAGCACCTCTGGAAGACCTTGCTCAAAAACACAATTAGAACAAATAGAAACCTCCGCATCCTGGATGTCGGGACGGGTACTGGCTTCCTGGCTCTGCTTCTTGCAGAGATGGGACACAACGTGACCGGGATTGACATATCCAGACGCATGTTGGAAAAATCGCGTCAGAATGCCGATGCGATGCGCCTATCTATTGAGTTCATGCATGGCGATGCGGAAAAGTTGCCTTTCGAAGACGGGACGTTTGATATAGTGGTAAACAGGAATATACTCTGGACGCTGCCAGATCCCCTGGCTGCTGCCTGCGAGTGGAGTCGCGTTGTGAAGTCGGGCGGAAAGCTCGTACTGATCGACGGGACGTGGAACGATTCTGCAACGAAGATGCACTTGCGGAGACTTCTGGGTAGGTTGGTTGCTTTTGTTACTGAAAGACAAAACCCGATGGCGTTCACGAGTTATTACTCCAAAATAAAGGACCAATTGCCGTTTTTCAGCGGAAGCAATCCGGATGACGTGGCTAACCTGTTCAGTGAAGTCGGACTAACGAATGTATCAGTGAATCGCCTTGAAAGACTCAGGGAATTCGAAAATAAAAACAGATCGATCTCATATAACATTGCGAATAACCCGTCGCTCTTCATGGCACTCGGGGAGAAATGGTGACCGGATACCGGTGATCCAACCGGCAACGGTCATAAACAGTACTTATTCGAGTATCGTGTGAGTCTTATCATATAAAACCATGAGATTTCACAAGATTAATACAGAAATCTTGTGAAACCGGTGTAATCTCGTGATTTCTACCACACGTTACCCGGTATGTTCCAAAAAGACGCTGGTGTTGTTGGCAGGCGGCTCCGGGGAGATCCTTAAATATTCCCTGAGCTGTTCCGGCAACCCATAGCGATAAAACGTGTCCAGCATCCTTCTTAGCCCCTTTTCATAGATGCGGTACGATAACTTTGTTCCTGCAGGAAGCACGCCTGCCAGATGATCGAATATCTCCTTCTTGGGTTCAGCCTGAGCCGCTACCATGATCAGTTCCGGCGTCTCTGCAAGCGGCAGAGTCTGCTGGTTTCCGCGGATTATCTTGATCTGGCTGGAGAGCCCAAGCTTCTCAAGCACCTTTCTTGAGAGTTCTGCCCTCTTTGGATCCTGTTCGATCCCGATTCCGCCCGTCCCGTGCTGGTGGCAGAGTACGATGAGCGTCAGAGGCAGCGGACCGCTTCCGAGAAAGAGAACCGTGTCACCCGGTTTAAGCCCTGCCCCTCGGGACTCGGTTCGCGCCAGTTGGATGTAATTTGGGAGGTATGTGAAATCCGTAAGCGTCTTCCAGGGATCTTTGCTCTTTAGTATGGAGTTTGCCTGTTCCATCTCAAGTTCTGCCGTGTACTGGCTTCGAAACGTGCTGATAGCATCGAATGCAGAGTTAAATCTGGAGTTGGACAGGATATCTTCTGCTGATTTATTGTCTATGTCAAGTGCGATCAGATAGTCAAGCCGCCGGAAAACAGCGTTGAGATGGCCGGAAGGGTCGTGATAGATCTCCCCGTCCACAAAGTCCTTGATTGAGTGGTGTATCGCCACGATCTCTTCGGTTATCGATTCTGCGAAGTGATCTGTGCCGTGACTCATATTATCACCAAGACCTGGTATAACCTTCGCATAGATGTCGGAGTCGTGGGTGTGAGTGTGAGCGGTTTCTCTGTTTGTGTATATTGTGGTCATGCAGGTCATATCAATCACAATGTAGACTTATGGTAGGTTCAATACATAAACCCTTTGCTATACGCTGGTTAATTTAAGAAATAAGTCCAATCATCACGTATAATTTCTGACAATTCCCATATAAGTGGAATTAAGTGCCATGTTCTCGCGATTCGTAATATTTCACTGCCGGTGTCGCGGGAGTTTCTGAAAGCGCGGGGTTGTGCGCCCGCAAA
>QMVM01000166.1 GCA_003661105.1 Methanosarcinales archaeon
GGAATAATGTGGACGTGGATGCAGCTGGTGCAGGGGATGCTGGAGTGTTCTACGTTCTGGAAAAATTCGATCAAGAGTTAGTTGAAAAATATTTGGAACGAGCAAAGGATGAAGCATTCTGGTTGGCAAGTGAATGGGAACCTCTGGCGCCCGCGAGTTATGTTGGTGATAGCTATTGGTTTTTAGCAAAGTTGGGATTTGGTGATAACTCATTTTACATGCAACGATTGTCACGAACGAAGGACACTCAAAACAGAGAAGGTCAATTTTGGAATTCAGATACTCATGTAGACGTTCTCGTACCTTGGTCTTATTAGAACCTTCAAATTAGCCACTGCGGCTTCTTGATATACGGCTTCCGGTATTAACACCTCGCCGAATTCAATTCTTAAAATATCCAGTAACCCATAAGCAGATATGAAAATTAAAGGCGAAGAATCGCCAACCCTCTCCAGTATACTATCCTGTGCATCTTCACGCCCTCAATATCATCTTCCAGTTCTCGGACACTATGATGGTTTTTATAAACATCCTGCAAATATAAAATGTCATTTGAGAGTTCTATCTAATATCAGGTTTCATGCATTGTTGTACGATGCTCTCCGGTTCAAAATTGCTAAAGCAAGGATTAAGAAGATCATTCATGAAACTCAAGTACCGGAAATGAGTATAAAGGGTTGAAGTTAAAGACACTGGTGGTGAGGCTATATGAAAATAGAAGATGTCGTTTCAACACTGAAAAAATTTAAATTTGTCCACTCAATTATCCTTTTCGGCTCAAAGGCTATAGGAACTGGAAGAAAAGAGAGCGATTTCGATTTATGCATCATATCAAAGCCGGATATGGATGTTGGTTTAAAGGAGAGAATATCTCTTGAAAATTCGGTACCAGAGAACATAGATATTTCGCTGCTTAATGAACTGCCTGTAAATATCCGCAAAAGGGTTTTTCTTGAAGGGACGGTGCTTTACACCAAAGATCTCTACTACGTCTTGACCCTCGCAAAGGAGACCGAGATGGAGTACACAAGATATGGAAGTATGAGAATGGACTACCATAAAGCCGTTATGGGGCGGATAAGTGCAAGACTCGGGTGATTAATTTGGATCTCGAAAGGATAATTGATAAAATGGACGATCTGGAAAAATGCCTGAGAGAACTCGATGAATACCTTCCAGAGGACGTGGAAGGATATCTGAGAAGTGGGATGAGGAGAAGGGCGTGCGAGATGGCATTTGTTAGCATGCGAGAATCTACTGGATATCTGCAACATGATCATATCGGATGAGGGGTTAGGTATGCCGCGTGATAACAGGGACTCAATACGAAAGCTTGCCAGCCACAATATGATATCAGAATCCCTTGCATTACGGCTCGGGGAACTGATCGGGTTTAGAAATCTGATTGTCCATCAATATGGCAAGGTGGATGACTCCAGAGCACATAAGCAGCTGTATAGTGAGTCAGGGGATTTTTATGAATTTCTTGAAGCGATTGAGAGATTCATCTATTCAAAAAGAGACGGATCCGGTGAACACCGAACAAACTGAGTGTTGACCGGGTCCGCAATTCTCGGCTATGCCACCACACCATCGCTCGCATCTCAATTGCATCCCTATCACCTGCAGCATCCACCGCCGCCTGTATCCTCACAAAATCCGCGCCGACACCACCACCCACAACCCCCGTCGCCTTACCCCCACTAAAACTAAACGCGCCCCCGTACACCCCTCTGCGCCCGTCTCGCACGCATAGCATCCCTTCCGCGCTCTTTCCGCGCCGCTCTCGCACGCTCTCCGATTCGCTCACGGTCAACCGTGTACAGTTCGAAGGTTGGGATGATTGCCCTGATCACCGGCACATCGAGCCATGGCTGGGAGATGTCAACGATGATCACATGCTCGGCAGCACCACAGAGTCGCAGCCGCTCTACGATCGTCCGGATGCTCCCTGCAGGCGTATCCGACAAGAGGTCGGGGATCTCCTGAAGTGTGGTGGTCTCGCCGCCCTCGTACCAGAATTTATTCATTCGCTTCATCCGGTCGTACCCGGCGCCCACAACGAAACCGCTCCTATTCTGCACATCCTCCCGCGCACCTGATATCTGCGCCAGCCGGAACTGCGCGGCTTCGGTGAGCGCACGGAATATTGCGTGTTCAGCGCTCAGGTGTGCACCCGCGCCCATCACAAGCATAGTCGGATCCTTAGTTTTGATATCATCAAGCGCTGCAACCACGACTGGAATCCCTGTTATCGATGGTAGGAGCCACAGTTTCACAGAAATGCCATTGCTCTCGAACTTACTTTTGAGATCATACACCTCACCGTCATCTTCCTGCAAGATGATCTCTGTTCCAACGTTTCTGGAATATTCTGCGATGCTTATGGCATCTCGCTCGATTACCTCAAGCAGCCCGTGCACGATCGCCTCCTCGATCGTATTTCCCGATGCAAGTCCGCTTGTGTTGCTGCGGAACAGAAACGTTCCGCTGGTGTGGGGGTGGTATATGGCATTTGTAGGCACAAGCACCTCACAGTCATCCAGAAGATCCCACCCGCTCATCCATTCGAGCCTCGTCCCTGGCGTGATTGGTTCCGGGAGAAGCAGCGTTTCAGGGTCGATCGCGTTTGTATCTTTAAGATCTTCATAAGTTTTGATAATTCGATCCGTGTCAATCGTTTTATCCTTGAAATCGGCATTTGTTTCTGGTATCTCTGCAAAACATCGCTCAACAGATTCCATTATCGCGGATATCTTTGCCTGAATCTCGGTTGCGCCTTTACCCGAGTAGACTGATATCGCGCCTATCCCCGCGCTTGGTCTGGTCGCGGAAACCACAGGAACCCCGACACGATCAAGATGCGTTATATCCTTAAGTTCGGTTACCCCGATGTCAGAAAAGATGTTTTCGATATTGGAAAGCGTTGTCTTGTAATCGAATACCCGCTGGGTGCCTGGCTGGTATTTGATATCCGGGTTGATCTCGATTCGCATGAGGTCTCTTTTCGCTGGAGTCGTTTATTAATCAGACCCTCCGTTAGGGGCACCACGTATAGAGGATGTGCAACTTTACAGCCCCTCGCGCCCCAGACACCAATCCGCGAACTTCTCAAAGGATTTCCCCCTGTGGGATATCTTATTTTTCGCATCACCCATCGATGCAAGCGTAACGCCATTAATCTCGAAGATCGGATCGTACCCAAAGCCACCCTCACCTTCTGGCCGGTGCGCGATTCTTCCGGTGACCGCGCCTTCGAATGTGACCGGGTCCGTGCCTGGCTCGCAGTACCCGATAACCGACCTGAACGTGGCGCCCCGGTCACCGATGTCTTGCATCAGCGATAAGATACCTGCATTACCGATAGTGTCCTGGACATACGCTGCATAAGGTCCTGGAAACCCGTGCAGCGCATCGATATAGAATCCGGTATCCTCAACGATCACAGCCGAGCCCAGCCGGTTCACCACATTCTCTGCCCCGTATGCAGCAACTGCCGCAACATCGTCCTCCTGCAGTTCGGGATAGCCGCAATCATTCTGCACGATCTTAATTC
Organism: Methanosarcinales archaeon; assembly: GCA_003661105.1. GTDB lineage: Archaea > Halobacteriota > Methanosarcinia > Methanosarcinales > Methanogasteraceae > Methanogaster_A. Next base: position 3,557 of record QMVM01000166.1, read on the forward strand.
CACGCGAGCTGCAGATTGCGACCGCCTCCTCGACCTTATGACTGTTTCCGGTTACGAATGTGATGATCATCTCAGACTCGCGGCATAAGCATCGATTGTCTTATCGATATCCTCTTTCGTGTGCGCAATGCTTAAGAAATTGGTTTCAAACTGTGATGGGGGTAAGAAAACCCCTTTCCCGAGCATCCGGTTGAAGAAACGCAGATATCCCTCTTTATCGCACGTGAGGGCATCATGATAGTTGCGCGGCATGCTTCCGAAGAATATCTTAAACATGCTCGCAATCCCTGAGACTGTGTATGGAAGTTTGAGGTCAGATACGAGATCACGAAGTGCAGCACGGAGTTTATCGCCTTCTGCATTCAGTCTGGCGTGCACATTCTCCGATTCGAGCACATTCAGCACGGCAAGCCCTGACGCTATCGAGACCGGGTTCCCGCTGAACGTTCCTGCCTGATAGACGCCGCCGGAAGGGGATATCAGTTCCATGATCTCCTTTCTGCCGCCGAAAACGCCGATCGGGAATCCTCCGCCAATTATCTTTCCAAGCGTCGTCATGTCAGGAACGACACCGAAATACTCTTGTGCGCCGCCAGGTGCAAGCCGGAATCCCGTGATAACCTCGTCAAAGATCAGGAGCACGTCGTTCTCCTCTGTGACCCTGCGCACGTCCCTGAGATAGTCCGGATCCGGTAGGATCGGTCCGATGTTTCCGAGCACGGGTTCGATGATCACTGCTGCCAGATCGTCCCGATTCGATTCGATCAGGTCCGTCATCGCCTCGATATCGTTATATTGCACCTGAAGCGTATGTTTCGTGAAATCAGGCGGTATCCCGAGCGAATCCGGCGTTCCCTGTGTGGTCGCTCCTGATCCTGCCTTTACGAGAACCGCATCGTGTGCGCCATGAAACCCGCCTTCGATCTTTAAGAACTTGTTCCTGCCGGTGTATCCGCGTGCGGCACGAAGCGCGCTCATGGTCGCTTCTGTTCCGGATGATATGAACCGCAGCATATCGATACTCGGATAGATGGATGCGATCTTTGTTGCAAGCTGCACCTCCGCCTCGATCGGGGTGCCGTAGAGCCAGCCGCGACTTAATTGATCTGTGACCGCGTCCCTGACCCGCGGATGCGCATGTCCGAGAATCAGCGGACCGTACCCCATGCAGTAATCGATGTACCGGTTCCCATCGGCGTCTGTGATCGTGCACCCACCTGCTGATGCTGTGTAGAACGGGTATGGCTTTATCGCACGTACCGGGGAACTGACTCCGCCGGGAATTACATTCTTCGCCTGCTCATAGATTTTTTCTGATTGTGTTGTCATGAATATACCTCATTATCGTTGATGGGATGTCAGCGGTACTGGATTCATTTTTCATCTCTTTTTCATCTCCTCTACCACACTTCGAACACTGGTCTTGCCCAGCCATTTATCTCGATACTTTGTATAATCTCCCGATCCCGTTTCGAAAAGTTGGAGAAAACGAACCATTCCAACAGGACATGATGCTTCTGCTAACGCGTCTAACCCAACTTTTTTGATCTGTATGGGGCTCATTGCCTGATCTTCCATCTCATATCACCTATATCAGCCATTTTACAGGGTTTCTCACCCTCACATTAAGCACATCTTTATTTTGTA
>QMVM01000167.1 GCA_003661105.1 Methanosarcinales archaeon
ATATTCCAGATCGGAATTTTAAAATGATACGGTATTACGATGAATACAGCCGTATAATCAAAGGAAAATACTCCGGGTACTTCAGAGAGTTGTATAAAACAAGCGACATTTGATGATTTTCTCAAGAATCCAAACAAATGGGCACCGACATGTCCAGAATGTGGCGAGAAAATGACATTCGTGTACTATGAGAAGGGGCCACCAAAGGAAAATGAGGTTTTTGGATGTAAATTACCTGATTGGAACCACCCGATGCTTAGCCCAAGCGACAACTGATTTGCACCCGTAGGGTTCTTTCTTGTGGTTTGCACCTCAAAATCTCTCTTCGCACCCATCCAAATCAATGATGATGCTCATACAGGAAAACTACAGCTATATATTACGTGAAATGTACGAAGTCATGGTTCAGTATTACAATTACACGCGCGTAAGACTAACCGCAAGGTTCATATAGTATGACTTTGTTACGACTAATGTCATTGCATGTTATGACAAACAGTTATAGTATGAACCCATGCGAACAAAACAAATTGAAAGGACAGCTAAGATTGTAGATGATATCACACTGTCTGACATGCGGACCATAGCTCCTACTGTTGCGCAGCCAGCGATATTCCGGGTCAACCGCACCGAACACGATCACGTGAACGATCCGTGCATGACGGTAGCAAACCCGGACGCAAGCGATGTGTTCATTACAAAGGCAGATCCGAGTTCGAACTATTGTCAGGTTATGACCGGTTCTCTCAATGTGAGTGCCGGTGATGTGCTGCGCTTCAATGTGTGTAAGGGCAATTCGACCGAGTTCGATCACACCGTCGCCGATGCTGAGATGTGTGCAGGTGGCTTTGTGCGGAATGACGCCATCGAGTGCGGCAAGCCTGCAGGCGTCTGTAGGGATGTTGATGACGATACAAACGTTGACGTGGCTGATGTGATGGCGATGTGGTACGACGTTATGGATTGTCCAATACCAGGAGAGCTTGCGTGGTGAATTGTATGGGTGAAAATGGTATGAAGATCGAAATAACGAAAACCGAACTTATCTGTGTAATGAGCCTCGTACTGATATGGCTAATGGCTGCGCCAGCAGCGGCATACTACAGTGATACTGGTTTTCCAGTGGTAACCAGAACGAGCGGTACTTTCAATGGCAGTGTGTATATCGGTACTACAGCTCCTTCCGGCGGCTCCTTTGAGGTGCCGAACGGAACCGTTCTGTGGGCGAGATTGTATACTGGTGTATGGGGCGGTACATCAGGTAACACTGGCTGGGAGAATATCACCTTCAATGGTGACTGCACAAGCAATGGTCTTGGTCCCATACATCTTGAGGGTGCGAGCGATAGCAATCCGAATGTCTGGTGCACGGGTTGTGGAAAGTACTGGATCTATTATGATGTGGCAAATCTAGTTAATTCCGGATCCGTAAACACCGCAACCAATATGCAGATCAACGGCACCATTTGTGGTCCTGCGTACGCCACGGTACTGGTCGTGGTGCTCGAAGGCGGAGATAACCCTAAAAATATTACGTACTGGGTAAATGATGGAAGTAAATACGCTCCCTGTACAACATACTTCAACGGCAATGTAGATATGGGGTTTGTAAATGGCGCAAATCTCACGATGATGCATATAACGGCATTTGAACCGGCTTGCGCCACTTGTCTGAAGTTCACTGGGCATACGCTGGACACGAGTATGATCACCAGCAATAAATTTGACATGAATACATGGAATGTATTTGGTTATATGTCATCATCCGGAAACAATGCTTGGTCTAATAACGGTGAGGATGAATATGTCACCATTGCCAGTGCGATTTTAATAGTGGAAAATGGCGAGGATGAGACCCCGCCATACACCATAGATCATGATCCTGCACCGAATGCAACATGGGTTCCGAGAGAGACTGACATCATCGTTCATGTCAGGGATGGTGGTGCTGGCGTGGATACGAGTACCATAACGATGACCGTGGATGATGTGGATGTAACCGGGAGTGTCAGCATCATCGGTACCAAAACAGATTACACCCTCATATACAATCCGCCGAGCGATTTTGAATATGAGCAGGTGGTGAATGTAACGGTCGATGCATCTGATCTGGCATCCAACACGATGAATACCGATGTATATTCATTCACAATAAAAGGTATCGATTACTGGCAGCCCTACACCACAGGCCATGATCCGGCACCAGACGAAACCAATGTTCTAATCGATAGCGATATCATGGTTCATGTGAGGGATGATTATGACGGTGTTGATCTAAGCACGATAGTGATGACTGTTAATGGTGTGGATGTGACAGGCAGTCTTGCCATAACAGGAACCCCGGCAAATTACAGTGTTATATACGATCCGCCTGTTAACTTCAGTTATAAGCAGGTTGTGAATGTGACGATCAATGCTTCTGATCTGAACACAACACCGAATGTGGTACAGGATGCCTATTCGTTTACGGTAGAGGCATACGGTTCGGATCTAATCGTATCGGTGATCGATGCATATCATGGCACAACCTACTTCCCTGATCCCAATATCCCGCCATGCTTCAACCTCTCCAATGAGGTTGATGTCAAGGTAGAGAACACTGGCAGTGTAGCAGCATCAGAGTCCAACCTGTCATTGTATGCGGACGACGAGTTTATCGGTAAGATGGGTGTTTCGGCTATCGGTGCACGAGGTAGTACAGTTGTGCAGTTCAAATGGACTCCGGCAGGATGCGACTGCGATGATGGGTGCGACCCTGCTACATATACGCTCAAAGCCGTGGTTGACTGCGATAATAATGTGGTTGAGTTAAATGAGACCAACAACGAATCAACCGCGCAGGAGACTGCTTACTGGGCTGGCTACAGCGCTGATGAGTCCCTTGTCACGGTGATAAATGGCACGATCAGAGGCGGATTGCTTTACACAACCGGAGATGGCGTATATAGGATGCTGTATGACCACGGTGATATCACAACAGTCCATTATGGTGTAAATCTCCCTTCCGGCGCAACTGTGGCGCTTGCACGGCTCAATGTGTACCACACATGGAGCAAGCACGATTATCCTCTGATGGAAGTGAAGATCACAAACCAGACTGGCACCTACCCCCTTCCACTGACTGTGAGCTACAATGACCGTCCATGCGACAACCCGGCAATCAGCTTTGACTACCCATTTGGAAACTATGTGTATAATCTGACACCATACATCAGGGGGAGCGGCAGTTACACGGTGACGGTCAAGAACAATGGAACTGCGACTAATGAGAGTGATTTCTGCATACCCGCACCCGGGATTGTGGTATTGTATCAGGATGACACGAAACCATTGCATAGATACTGGATTCTTGAAGGTGCTGACGTGCTTGAGGGCGGAAGACGGGAAGGTGGCGGAAATTTAGCGCTTGAGGAGTGTATCAACAATGTAACATTCGAAGGCAACATTAATATGAAAAAAGTGGCAGATGCCGTGCTTGGTCTGGCAACCCCCTGGGGTGGTGGTGCGTGGGGTGATTATTGTAGCTATCTGTACTTCAATGGTGATGAGATCGGGAAGGACGTATATCATGGATACGGCACGCCACACAACCGGACACTGGGCAGTATATCCATGTATGTGGGAGGCACTGGTGCACAGATGGGTGTGAATGTAACCAATGTCTCCGGTCACCTCAATCTCAGTAATAACGTGGTCGGTCAGGGTGATGATGGCGACTCGATGATGGCAGCCAATGCTTTCCTGTTCGTGGAATACGAGACAAAAGCACCATCCCCGTTCTTCATGTATGGCTGGGTCTTCCACGGAGACAAAACCGAGTGCAATAGTCCTGCTGTCAACATAACCAATCAGAACACAGGTGAAAAATGGCAGGCAGAGACCGATCCTGCTTATAACTACTATCAGGTCTTAATATCCTCACATAACGTGAGCACAGGCGATCTGCTCCGCATCTGCGACGTATGCGGCGGCAATGTAACAGCATTCAACCACACCGTCGCACCAGAGGAGATCGATAATGGCGGCTTTGAACAGAACATCACCAATGCGGGAGATCTGGTGATCACTGGGATATGGAATGAGTGCTTGGATAATTGCACGATCTGCTACAGAATCATGAACATGGGCCATGCAGCTGTTCCGGCTGGTCATAACACCACACTGTATGTCGATGGTATTGAAATGGCATGCGATGAGGTGCCTGTGGAACTGACGCTCGACGCAAGCTATGAAGGGTGCTTTGATGGCTACAATTGGACATACAACCCGCCTGCAGACAACATAACAGTATGCGCAGACAGCAACGACATGGTAGTGGAGATTGGCGAGTCCAACAACTGCCAGACGAAGACATGGGCATGCGGAGATGTCAATGATGACGGCGTGATCAACATGGCTGATGTGATGACGCTCTGGTATTGCTATGCGAACTATCCGACACCAGGAGCGCATGAGATCTCAAATGTTTGGGCTGCGGACGTCAATTGCGATGACCGACTCAACATGGCTGATGTGATGACGCTCTGGTATGACTATGCGAACTATCCGACACCAGGAGCGCATGAGGTGAACTGTTGTTGATAGCGATATCGTTTGATGTGGTGGTACGTGCATCAGCGCCGATTTGGGTTGCTATACCAGGTAACCGTAGGCGAGCCCTGCCAGTTATGGTAAATACCAAAACGAATAGGAGAAACCGGAATAAGGTGGCAAAGACAATATGAAACGTGGTAGAATAATATTCAGTGTGCTGGCATTTACTGCAATGCTAATGATGCTTGCAGTGCCAACCACTGCGACAGAGAACAGGTTGTTATTCGTTCCTGCTAACAGCAGTGTGTTGGGATATGGCGACTGCGTGGATGTGGATATCTACACCGACATAAACGAGACGGATCAAGCAATAGCATCTCAGTTTTGTATTGAATACGATCCAAACTGTGTTCAGGACTTTCCGAGTTTTGACAACACAAGTTCAGGATGGATGGCTGTTACAGAGTCCAACCCTGCGCCTGGAATTTGTCGCTTTACAACCTCTGCCGGACTGGGCTCAATAAGTGGTCATATAAAGGTTGGTACACTCACACTCTGCTGCAATAACACCTGCTGCGGAAGTTTCCTGAACTTTACGGGTGCAC
>QMVM01000168.1 GCA_003661105.1 Methanosarcinales archaeon
CTCGGCACAGTGGAATTGATCTTAACCGTCCTGTTACTATCACCCCAATCGCTGTTGCCGGTAGCGTCATACGCCAGACAATTCCAGGTGTAATTGCCGTTAACAAGGCTCAAAGTCCAGTTCACGCTTGCTTGTGTCCCGGACACATTAGTAGTCTGATTCAAGCTAAACGACTGGTTGGCTGCGTTTGTTATGTATAGCGAGATACGGTCCAGACTGGAATTATCAGTGGCATTGCATACAAAAGTTACGTTTACAGGCTCTGCCGTGTTGTTGAAATAATTGGGTGCCGGACTATCCAGCGTTGTGTTCGGTGGTACTGAGCCGGGCGTGACCAGCGGATGGTAGTCGCCGCCGTGTGTTATATTGCCCGATGAGTTGTATGGAGTCAGGGTGTCGCCCAGATCGTCATCATTCGTATCGGCTCCTGCATAATCAGACCAGTAGTTCCCGCCAAGATGCGAACCGCCGATGATGTTTGTTCCGGTGGCAGGTGTGGCGTTCCAGGTGTTGTTTCCGTCGTCGTATGCGTTATTGGTGTTGTTGAAGTAGTTGTTGTGTATCGTGTTGTTGTTGCTCGAAGATTCCATGCGGATGCCGTGGTTGGTGTTGTTCGATGCGTTGTTGTTCGCAAGCGTGTTATTGCTCGAAGAAGACAGGTAGATGCCGTAGCTGTTGCCTGATGCATTATTATTCGAGATGTTGCAGTGATCCACATCACTGCCAAGATAGATCCCTGCCTTCATGTTCCCTGTTGCTCCGGTCACATTAAATCCTGAGATGTTTACGTAATCCACACTCACATTAAAGACATGACTATCGGCTGTACTGGCGGTTATATTCACCACATCTGCGCCCTCACCTGTCAGTGTGAGCCGCTTGGCAACATCCACGTTCTCAGTGTAACTGCCGTTGTACACACAGATTGAATCGCCAGCAGTGGCGTTATCAATCGCATGTTGTACCTGCGTGCTGCTAACATTAAACACGCCGTTGTCGCGCCACCAGCCAGTTTCATTCACGCAGATGTCGCCGCATGGACATGACGGTGGCGGTACATATCTGCTGATGTCCACAACTGGCTCAGGCGATGTGTATTTGCGAACGAAAATCCAGTCTACGGTCAACACGTGCTCAGTGCTGCCCCAGACATGGAAACCAACATAACACGTGCCCTTAAAACAGTTTTGTGATTCGTGTTGCAATAAAGTGTTATTTTGATAATAATCTACATACGCTGATGTAGGCCGTATAATTTCATAAATTGCATAATTGCTCCATTCAAAGCTTGTATTGTGATATGATGTGCTCTCACCACCCCCGTATATAGACCGTGCCCTTACACACGCAAGACCGCATACCGAAGATTCCCATTCGGAACAATATAGTTGGAATCCGTTAAATTCATTGGCATACGAATCATAAGTTTCCAAGAAATCGGAATTGTAATTGCTTGATTTACTCCTTGCCCTTACTGCATAGGGTCTACTAAATTCTATAGGTGAATGTATTTCATCATAGTCCCCGACTGTATCTAATTTAAGTTCACCTCCTGAAACAGTTGGACCCCCCGAAGTATCTGGCCATTTGGTAGTATCAATGGAACTACCATGGAAGTCATCAAAGAACTCAAAGGTATTCGTGCCATTACTCGCAGAACTTGCAGAGGTGTTGCCATAGTACAAATAGATGGTCGTATTCGCGTTGTTTGCTAAAGAAGTAACATTAACCCAGATGGTAGAAGTCTCAGCCGTTGAATTCCATGATTCTATCCAGAATGGAATTTCAGTTTCTGTCTTTGTCGAGTAATTATAATACTTGAATCGTGTTGCGTTTTCATCATAAGTCCAGTCCCAGTTAGTTCCGACATTTGAGAAGTCGAGGTCTATTCTTATCGGATAGTAGCTCAGCTCTCCTGCGGTGTTTGAGATGTTTATCAATTGTTGGTAATCCCACTGACATTGTTGTGTCTTTGTTGTGTCCGTTACCCATGTTGTGTTTATGTTCTGGTAGTCGTCAACAGTCCGTGTCCTGATTTCGTACCACGATGCTGCGTCCAATCCTTTTGCAGTATAGGAATGGGCTGGTTTTGTTACATTGGCATAGAATGTTTCATTTATCCAGACCTCTGTGTGGTCGAAATCAGCATCTGTTGGGTTAGTCCACGTCCATTCGATCCACGTACCCCCGGAAGATTGGTTTGCTAAGCCTGTAATGGAAGCTGGAGCGGTTGTGTCAACCGTGAAATAAACAGTCTCGGAATTGGTATCTGTTGCATTGTCATAAGCAACGCCATAAACTGTTATATTATGTGAACCATCTGTTAATTCCTGAGTGGTGTTGCTAAAAGAAGCGCAGTTGTTGCAGGCAGTTTCATTTGTGTCGCCATCAACAGAGTAGGTTATATTCGCTGCCTTATTCGTTGTGCCAGAGAATGTTGTTGTGTTGTCGTTTGTGTAGGAGTTGTTTTGAGGAGTGGAGATTGTTATATCCAGAGGAACCGATATTTCCTCTGACCCGATGCTCACAACCGGCTCAGGCAATGTATAGTTTCGGACGAAAATCCAGTCTACGGTCAACACGTGCTTAATGGTGCCCCAGACATGGAAACCAACATAACCTTTCTCCTCAAAACAGTAGGAGTATGTTTCGTTTCGCAATAAAGTGTTATTTTGATAATAATATGCATAATCTGGTGTAGGCCGTATAATTTCATAAATTGCATAATCGCTCCAATTAAAGCCTGTATTGTGATAGAATCTGCGGGGATAACCCTCTTCGTTAGAAAACGTCCTTATACACGTATCACATTTTTTCGACACGTCACTGTCGGAACAATCTATTTGAAGTCCTTCATATTCATCGTCATACGAATCATAAGTTTCCAAGAAAGCGGAGTCGTAATCGCTTGATTTGCTCCTTGCCCTTACTGCATAGGGTTTATTAAATTCTATAGGTGAATGTATTTTATCACCGGGATACTCGATATAATCTAATCTAAGTTCACCTCCTGAAACAGTTGGACCCCCCACAGTATATGGCCATTTAGTAGTATCAATGGAACTACCAGGGAAGTCATCAAAGAACTCAAAGGTATTCGTGCCATTACTCGCAGAACTTGCAGAGGTGTTGCCATAGTACAAATAGATAGTCGTATTCGCGTTGTTTGCTAAAGAAGTAACATTAACCCAGATAGTAGAAGTCTCAGCCGTTGAATTCCATGATTCTATCCAGAATGGAATTTCAGTCTCGTTTTCTGTTGTATAATTGTAATAAGTAAATCTTGTGTCATTTCCGTTATTAGTCCAGTTCCAGTTGGCTCCGTCATTTGAGGAGTTCAGGTCTATCCTTACCGGATAGTAGCTCAGCTCTCCTGCGGTGTTTGAGATGTTTATCAGTTGGCGGCAATCCCAGCCAGATAAATCAGTAGCCCAGTTATGTGCGTACTCCACATCGGATCCGAATCTGAACTGTAAGGTGTGCGTTGCCGGGGTCAGAACCTTTGACACCTCATGACCGGTCAGATTACAGCAATAGTTTTCGATGAAGATAGAATCGTTTATCCACTTATAGTTCAAGGTTTGATCGCCGCATTTGATTTCAAGGAACTGCAAGTCTCCTTCTTCGTCTGCATTGCTCCAGGCAGTCCCGTCTACTGCGGTTATTGTCAGGTTTGCACATCCTACAGTCTCGAATTCAACACCCCAGTTGCCTCCAACAGTGGGATAACTCTGCACGTTTATCACCGTGATATCAGCCGCCACCTCAAAGCTCTGATTGGAAAGCACCGGCACATTCCCGGTTGCCATGTCAATGATGCCACTACCGCCGATACCAGAGAACGGGACATCAAACTCCTCGGAATCTATCACATCCATCCTTAACCCGTTCGCCAACCAGAAAAGCCGGAGGTTGGATTTTTCTGTTTCACCCGGTTTCGAATATGCGGTTACATTAGAATAGTGCACAGATGCGTTGCTTCCGATGACGACCTCTTTTTTCCATGTACCATCCGCAATAACTGGCTTGCTTTCCTGTGTAAAAGGTGCCGGCGTCTCATATCTTACGATGGTGTCAGAGACATTAAGCTGCCATTCGACCTGTTCGCCGATTTCAGCGTCGCCATGTTCTCGCTTTACATCAACAACCGTGTATGTCCGGTCAAAGAGTTCCGGAACCGTCCACGAAAGTGTTTCATTACTCCTTTCCGTCGTCATCTCCGCAACTCTTCCCGCGCCATCCACGAATTCGACAATCTCGTCGAACCCATGCGATTCTATGGCAACAGGGACGTCATGATAATGCATGGAAGAGTTATGCCAGACCATCACCTGTTTCAAGGTCATCTTGTATGTTAGCCCTGGTCCTCTTTCGTCCGTATCAATTTCTTTATAGACCCCGATGTCAAACGCATCCGGTGGAATCAGGTCAGAGACATCGATCTTCTCTTCTGGCGCAGCTGCTAAAGAAATGCAGGCAGTTTCACCCAGCGCATACGTTTCTTTGCCTACCGAAAGGGACGTATTATTCGGATATTGTGCTGAAACGCCGTGAACGTAGGTAAGAAGGCTGAGACATGCCAAAATTATGAATAGGATGATAACGATGATTCTGGTGTTGCTCGTCATATTCGGGCCCACACGTTTTCTTCTTGTGTATAAGGATAGACACATTGATAATATATAACACTTTGGCGAAGTCCCCCACCACACGGTTTTCCGGGAAAAGAAGAAAAGAAAGGTGGAATCTACCGGAAGTGCGACCGGAAGTGCTCCCGGGTCAACGGAAAGATGGTGCAAACAATAGCAGGAGTATCTCTGAAACAGCGGATAATACCTTTTTTGAATATGCGAGAAGATCGGAATAGCTGTCACGCATCGGGCTGAAATCGTTACGATATGGAAAAACTACAATTTGTTGTGGTCAAATCGACCCCACACAAGCGGTAAAAGTCACCGGATTTAACCGCCGAGAACACAAAGTCTTTAAACAACCTCTGCGTCCATCTGTGGTTTTCCGAAACTTTATTTCGAAAATATCAAAGTCTTCGGGATTCTGGTCACTACAACGCGAGATAATGCA
>QMVM01000169.1 GCA_003661105.1 Methanosarcinales archaeon
CAGGCGGCGGCTGGTTCTATCTGGATGATGACAGCACCCTTCCGGGCGGCAAAGCCAACTTCGGGTTTACAGCCAGGTACAAGAACAACGTATCCACAGGCAAGCTGAACTTCCAGTACAAGGATGCTGGCATCCATCTCAAGAGCACCAGCATCGACTGGCTGATGATAAGCGCAGTGAGCGCACAGTTCCAGGGCACAGAAACGATCAGTGGCGAGGGCTTGTACACCTTCAGGGTGAAGGCGAAGGACAAGGGCGAGCCTGGTGCGGGTGTCGATCACTTCGGCATCAGGATCTGGGACGGCACCGATACCGAGGATGATCCGTACAACAAGGCAAAGAACATGATCTCGGGTGGGAACATCCAGGTTCACACGAAATAGCCCGAAAATGGACTCTGGTGCTCCGCGGTGGGCGGGGCACCGCCCCACTTTTTGTGACGTTTTAAAGAAGTTTTATTATTTGTATATGCTTTTTCTATGCCCTATTTTCAGAATCACCACATTATTGTCGTCAATATCAAATACAACTCTGTAATCTCCAATTCTAAATCTATAGCCCCCTATCTTAGAGTGTGTCAACTTTCTGGAATATTTTATAGGGTCTTTAGCATATTCCTTGAGTTTAGTAGCGATTCTATTCTGCACCCCCCCTGTCGATGTTTTCCAGGTCTTTCAACGCCCTTTGGGTAAATACTACCTTATACATCAAAGATTTCCTCAAGGCATTTCACTCTACCCTCTTTGTAATCGGTTCTTGCCTCTTCGATTGAGTGTAGATATTCATCACTTGAAAGCGCTAACATGTCTTCGATCAGATCTTCCATGGCATCCCTGATCGCATCCGACATTAAAGAGCGAAATTCCACAACAGATAAATCCTTTACCATCGTTTCCATAAGTGACAACCTCTTACTATAGCTGAATGTAACTACTTAAAAAATTTCGCCCAGTAGGTGGTGTAGCTTCGGCACAGATCGCACCCATGGCGACACCGGACCGCAAGCCACCCGTGCGGTGCGTGTGGGCGCCTGGGAGACGCTCGAAAGTGCAGGGCAGGGGGCAGCAGGACGTCGGGCGCATGGGCGGCAGTTCCGGGTAAGAGCATCTATGTTTTTTGGGGTGGATGTGCTTTTTTAGGGAATCGATGACGCGCGGAGACGGCGGACTTTTTGAGGCGCACGAGATGAGACTAAAACACATAGGACCTGACGCGTTTATCGTATTCTCTCTGCAAAGATTCTCTTGATATCTTTCGCAAGCACAACATCGCCTTTATTTTTCTTAAATCCCCTTTTATGCATCTTAATTCGTATGATCCTTGCGTTTTTCCAGCCAATCTTCTCGATAGAACCAACCGTGTACTCCTGATCCCCAAATACTTGTATACGAACCGACTCAGTCCTGGTGCCGTCATGAATTGCGATCTTCACGGTCACCTCATCGATCGCCCGCGCCCAAATCGTATCGATCTCGGAAGCAACCGCTACTACCGCCCGCCTGCCGTCAGACTCGACCGAGGCGACCTCTACCAGACGTACCTCGTCTGCTGTTGGGTCGTCCACGAGCAGTTCATCGCCCACGTAGACCTCATGGTCAACCGGCAGTTCGATTGTGTAGCGTTCCGAATCTTCCCCCCTGCTCACGATGGTCCTTATGCTTGCGGTTTGTACTGGCTTTGATATGACTGTGTGCACGCTTCCGCAGTCATCGCATCGCACAAGCACCTCGGCTCCGCGCTGCTTTATTATGTGGTGCAACCGCAGCTCCTCCGGCGAGCAGGTCGGGCAGGCGGTTGTAATCTGTAGATCACTTCTGGTTTTCATCTGGTGCTATCTTCTTCCCGATCCATGATGAATGTCGCTACGCAGAACATGTGAAAAATTCTGCCGATACTCTTTAATACCACCACCACCGAATCTGTCATGCACTGCCCGGGTGGCCTAGTCGGGAGGGCGCCAGACTCATAGGGAACTTATCCCCGTGCGCCAAAATCCTGAGACATCTGGAGATCACGGGATCGAAACCCGTCCCGGGCATGTCACATACGCACATACCCAACCACTTCTTCACAGTCCCGCGTTACACCGTATTTCCGGTTAAAAAATGCTAATACGTTTTTAACGTCCCTCTCAAGCAGAAACTCTGCCTGGGGGTGCGTCGTGGTCACATATCCGGGCCAATCGATGAGTGTTGCGCCATCGGAGCTTACAAAGACATTGTACTCGCTCAGGTCGGAATGGATGATTCCTGCAGCGTACGTTTTTCTGATCTGCTCTATAATCTCATCCAGGAACCAGTCAGGATCGTCCACCTTCGTCTTTGCTAGCTCGCTTCCGGGTGCGATGCTCATGGCAATCAGATGCCGGTTGTGATCGATCGCCGCAGGCACGCTGACCGCACTATCGCCGGAAAGCTCGGCAAAGGTGCCAAGAGCCTCGTATTCACGCTTCGCCGCGCGTCTTGCGATAAAGATCCAGTGATTCCGATCCCCGGTGTCGCGCTGGCGTGCCACCTGCTTAAAACTCGTGTATCCGGCGCGGTGGAACTTCAGGATGACAGGCTTTCCATCGTACATCCCTTCATACACGACCGATTCCTTGCCAACCCCTATGTTATCCCCGATCGCTGACAAGCCTCGAAGCGTCAGCGCGCCTATCGCAAGCGCATCATACCCGTCGAAGTGGATCCTGTAGCCGTCATAAGGTACCACGGATTTCTTGATGAGATTAAATCCGAGAAGCCGGTTGATGCGATATCTAACCTCCTCGGTAAACAGCTTTGAGAAAGAAGGTAGCATCTCTGCCGGAACCCACCGGTGCTGCCTCATGCCGATTTCTATGCCGATGAGGGTGCGAAAATCGTTTTTTTCCAGTTTCTTAAAAATTGCGCTGTTAAACATTGCGATAAGCCAGGGTCCGGATTCGAACCGGAATAGAATCGCTCTGCAGGCGATCGCGTTAGCCGCTCCGCCACCCTGGCGTTGTTCTGGTCACTGCTGCCGACCGGTCAACAGTTTGCGGATCGACTCTTTGGTGTTATGCCATATAAAAGTGATGCCTGCACTTTCGAAGTATTTATCTACCAGCATCACCACTATTACTTCTATGGTAGAGGACTCTGATGTGTGCGTGATTGCAGAGAAGCCAAAGTCAGAGAATCCTGTGGTCGTTGAAGGATTCCCGGGGATCGGGCTTGTAGGGAATATTGCGAGTCAGCAAATCATCGACGAACTGGACATGGAGTATCTGGGTGCGGTCAACTCGAAACATTTCCCGCCGGTTGCGATGCTGCTTGAGGGGCGGGTGAACATGCCTGTGCGGATATACGAAAGCACGGAGAAGGAGATGATCGTGGTGGTCTCGGATATCCCGATTCATCCCACTATCGCTTACATCGTCAGTAAATCGCTTGTCAACTGGGCAACGTCTGTTAATGCCCGTCAAGTCATATCGATTGCGGGAATGCCGGTCGTAGGCGCGGATCATATCGTATTTGGCGCAGCAACAACCGAGGAAGGGCTTGAGAGCATCAAGGAAGAGGTCGAGATATTCCAGATGGGGTCGATCTCAGGAATCGCAGGCAGTATCATGACCGAGTGCTTTACACGCAAACTCCCTGCGATCAGTCTGCTCGGGAGTACTTCCGATCCGAACCCGAACCCGATTGCCGCCGCTGCTGTGCTCAAGGTTCTTAATAATTTATACGACCTCTCGATCGATACCGAAAAGCTGGTCAAACAGGCAGAGCAGATCGAACTTGAGATGCAGAAACTTGCAGAGACCGTGAGAGAGACTGTTGAACAGGACGAGCCGCCAAAACCTCTTCCGATGTATGGGTGATCATGATGCGATGTATTGCGCTGACCGGAATGTCAAATCACGTGATCAACGACTTGAAGAGCCGCTTGCTACGGACCATCGAGATCAGGAGCCCGCACAACTTTTCAGGCGTACTGCACATTGATGTTGGCGATCCCGTGTTCGTATCCTCAACAAGCCCAAACGACGTCACAGCAGGCACGACCGGACTTATTGCGCGGTTGCAGCGGCGTGACATCAGTATACACCGGGTGGTTCAGAGCAACGACTTATTCTATGAAGAGCGGGAAGCGATGATGGCGCGGATCCAGCTGGTCGCAGAGGGCAGTGGCAGGGTGCAGCGCATCATACAGTCGGAACTCGGTAGCGCGCCGGTGGTGGATGTGGAAGAGCGACCGGTCTACGCTGCGCAGTGAATTTTGGCGCGGTTGCGCGGAAAATATCCCTTCTCTACGGTGTCGAGGGTGTATGTCGGCTGCGGGCAGGGGAAGTGCAGGCGCAAGGAGACGCGGTGGGTTTTCAAATGGTGGGAAAGCATTAATCTATTGAAAAATCAATACAGAGAGCGATCTGGCACTACTGGGTTTCTTTTACCATTCTATTAAAAGACAATCCGAATTCGCAAAGTCTAACAGAAATATGTGGAAGCTTCTGAAAGAATTTTTCTGTAAATGGCGGTATCAGGTACACGGCCATTCGGAAGCTATGCAAAAGGCAACGCTTCGGATAAGAGTGATGTGGATGTGCTCTGCGTGGCGGATGCTGATATTGATATTGAGGCGATTGCAAGGTTACTGACACATAAGTACGGCATCCGTCTAAACCCGGTCAAAGTCAAGTCGATCAGAGATATCGAGATGGATGACCGGGCTTTTTATGAAGACGTGGTAGAATACGGCTACGTCCTAAAAGGGCTGGAATATTTCTATGAACAGGTTTACAGGTGAGAATGGGGGTGAGAAGTGTACAATGGTTTGAAGGGAGAAGATGTTTTCAAATTCTCGTAGAGCGGCTAATATCAACAAGAATGTCACGGTTCATTCTCTCAGGCATAGTCTCGCAACACGTTTATTATAGATTGATGTTGATATGGGCTATATCCAATAATTACTTGGATACAAAAGTTCAAAGATGACAGAAATGTATACGCGTGTGGGTAATAGGGATATTAAAAGGATTAAAAGCCCGTTGGACTCTACCATAAGTCTGGAGAAGTAAGATATGTATGAATCTACAAACCAATCTCCTGAACAGATA
>QMVM01000170.1 GCA_003661105.1 Methanosarcinales archaeon
CGGGTTGGCGCCATGTTTTCAACCGACCAGAATAAATTAAAAAGTCTCTTTTGTGATTTATTGTGGCGCATTTCGCGCCTTGGTAATAGAGTTCCAATCACCCTTGTTTTGGACAATGCCAGATATCAAAAGTGTAAAATTGTTTGGGAGTTAGCAAAATCTCTTGATATCGAATTACTTTACATTCCTCCGTATTCACCCAATTTAAATCTTATTGAACGATTATGGAAATTCGTTAAGAAAGAGTGTTTGTATTCGAAATATTATTCCGAGTTCAAGGATTTCAAAAACGCCATCACCAACTGCCTGAACCAGACGGACACCACCTACAAAGAAGAACTTGACTCTTTGCTCACATTACGGTTTCAGAGGTTTGGAAAAGCTCAAGAATGCTTCTTCCACATCCATTTTTTTGTCTCCTATTTCATGGCAATAGTTATCACATATTTCTAAATAGAAGATGTCGGGATATATTAACTTTATCTCTTTGAAAAACTATATGTTAGCTTAAATTTACGAAAATGCATCACAGCTCAAACACCAGCACAGCCGTCAGATACTCCGCTCTGATCTCGTAGAACCCCGGCACCTGCATGGTGCAGAAGTCCAGCATCTTCACTGCTCTCTTCACCCACCCTCTCTTAATCTGTCAACCGATATATTCTTTGGCAGGGGTATGAAAGGTAGAGGTCATGCCAGATATGATCATCAAAGATGCGAAGGTGCTGCTGAATGGCGGACTTCAGCACGTCAATATCGCGATAGAGGACGGAAAAATAGTAAACGTCGCAAAGGTCGGAGCGCGCATATCCAGCGGCGCAGAGGTGATCGATGCTCACGGCGCGCTGACGCTTCCGGGCGTGATCGATGCTCATGTCCACTTCCGGGATCCCGGACTTACGCACAAGGAGGATTGGTACACTGGCTCGTGTGCCGCTGCCGCCGGTGGCGTGACCACGGTCATCGACCAACCGAATACAGCACCTCCGACACTGGATAAGAGATCGTTTAACCTTAAACTAAAATCTGCGAAACGAAGGTCGATCATCGATTTCGGGATTAACGGCGGCGGCATTCCTTCCGCAAACCTTCCGGAACTGTGGGGTCTCGGCGTGACCGCATTCGGGGAGATTTTCATGGCGGATGGGGATCTATCTGTAAGCGAAAGCGAACTCGCGGATCTGCTGAGGTCAATTGGAGAACTTGGGGGGGTGGCATCGATCCATGCAGAAAACGGAGAACTGTGCAACCATTTCACTGAGGAGTTACGCAGGATACGCCGCCCCGAGACATATTCACGCGCACGCCCGAACATCTGCGAGGCGATCGCTGTCGAGCAGGTGCTTGAGATGCAGGAAGAGCTCCCGGTGCCGGTGCGCATACACATCTGCCACCTGAGCACGAGGGAAGGGATCGGCGTAGTCCGGCGCATGAAATACGGAAAAAAAGAAGTCCCATTCACCTGCGAGGTTGCGCCACATCATCTCTTCCTCGATCATAAGGACTGGGCGCGTCTTGGCACGTTTGGGAAGATGAACCCGCCGCTTCGGAAGCGGTGCATGCAGCATCTCTGGAACGCATTAAACGACGGCACCATCGACATCATGGCGTCGGATCATGCGCCGCATACCGAGGAAGAGAAGCGTGTGGAGATATGGGATGCGCCGGCAGGTGTCCCGGGCGTCGAGACGATGCTGCCGATGATGCTTAATGCCGTAAAGCAGAACCTGATCCCGCTTGCGCGGGTGGTCGAGGCGATGAGCGCGACGCCTGCGCAGATATTCGGACTTGATGACAAGGGGCAAATCAGGCAAGGCTATGATGCAGACCTCATTCTCGTTGATACGAGTAACATCCGGAAGATAACGGTCGATCAACTCCACAGCAAATCCGGATGGACGCCGTTTGAGGGGCGAGAAGGGATATTTCCGGAACTGGTGCTATCCCGGGGCGAGGTTGTGTACGATGGTGAGATCGCGGGCAAGAAGGGGCGCGGGAGATTTCTGCGCGGGAAGGGGTATGTTGGTGAATGATGGGACTGTGAAATGGGTGAGCGCACAGAGGTAACACCACTTGCTTTCGACAGCTTCGGCGCCAGATTAATCCCGAGTGTTGCGCTTGGTCACAATTCTATCGTGCCGCCCGCCGCCTGCAGGATCATGAGCGCATCGAGCGAGGTGATGCGGTTGTCATGGCTAAGGTCACTCTCGCAAGCTATTCGCTGGCATATAGCCACATTAGGGTTGCCTCATTGTTTCAATTCACTTAACCTTGCCGTTCGATATGGATTTCTGTTTCATCAAATCTCATATTGAACTGTCCGAATACATCCAATCTACCAAGAATGAAGGGAATATCATCGTGCTCCGTAAAGATGCATCTGACCGGTATCCATTCTCCAGCGAGTTTTATGGTTATCAGTGATTTCCAGACTCTTGAACTGCCACCAGCGCCGTACATCTCATGATAACACTTTATCGGAGTCTCTTCAAACAGACATCTCGCATAATTTGGCAGAGTTGTGATATCGGCACCAGTATCCACAAGAAACATCTCTGATAACACCATACTTCGTTTGCAAGGATATCGGAATCTCAGGATAAACAACCTCACAATCGAACGTTAAGAGGTACCTCCTGCTGTACGGATACTTAACTACAGAGCTGATAGACACAAACAGACTCCTCAGGCGGTATAAATCTGAATATAAGATGCTTATTCCCGAGCAAACCGTTCTCTTTCACGGTTTCAAATACCTTCTTGAACGTTTTATCATGAGCTACAACGGTATCATCGATGCACGCTATATGACCGCTTCCGTACCTTCTGTACAATTCTCTAATATCCATCATGATGCCACCTCCTGATGTCAGGGATCTCGTATTTTCTATATGACATAGCCAAAGTCAGATCTAATAACAGTTTCGGCGTCGCGTTGCCGCTGCCTCTGGCGATGGTGGCTGCAATGTCGCTGTCGTATTTTGTATTGATGTGGAAGAGTTAGAGCATGATTGCGCCGCCCGCCGCCTGCATGATTATGAGAGCGCCCGGGCGATGTGATGCGGCGGTCAATATCTACGTCTGCTGCGGGGTTCCAGCCGCCGGTGGCTGCGAGATCGAGCGCGATCGCGGCGTCGGCGGGGTGAGGATGTCATCGGAGTTGAGGTCGCCGCGTAGGGGTTCGCAGTATGCCGTGAGCGTCGCAGTTGTGGTACGCCCTGTGCCGTTAGTCGCAACCACGGTGATCATATTCTCGCCTTCCGAGAGTTGTGGCATTTGCGCCCCAAGCAAGCGTCCCGTTTGCAGGCTCGCCGTTTACCATGACTAATGCGATGCCGGATGTGTCCAAGGCTGTGCCTGCGATGGTGATTGTGGGCGCGTGGGTGGTGTTTGGGGCAGGTGGGGTGATGGTGGTGTTTGAGTTCATCCCTTCAAATCATTCACCCGGATCCTCTTTAAATGAGAACAGCATGAGTCCGTATACCTCCTTCCTATGTCCAAAAGCAACCAGTGTCACTGTGCTTTTAGTCTCATCTACACTATATATGAGTCTGTATTTCCCCTTTACTCGGAGTGACCTGTGATAAGAGAGTCGGTATTTCAGGGGCTTTCCTGAATATGGTAGATCACGTAGTTTCTCCACCTTCTTCATCAACTCCCCCATTAGCGCTTTATCTTTCTTTTTAAACCTTTCAATCTGTTTTTTGAATGTGCTGGTGTACAACAGATCGTAGTTCACAACATCACCCCACAAACAGATTATTTAGATCATCTTCGGTCTTTATTTCGAATGTCTTTCCTTCTTCAATATCTGTTTCACTTTCCCTTATCTGTTTCATCAGATTTTTATCACTTAAGACCTCCAGGGTCTCCATCAGAGATTCCACCACATCAATCAGATTTTCAAAATCTGCTTTGCGCAGCACCACGTTCTCCTCTACTTCTTTTATTCTCACAACATTTACCATTTTATCACCTCCAACATTTCTGTTTTATTCGGCGAGTCATAATTCTATCGCCCCTGCCGCCGCCTGCATGATCATGAGCGCATCGAGCGATGTGATGCGGCTGTCGTGGTTCACATCTGCATTCGCGTCCCAGCCGCCGGTGGCTGCGAGCTGGAGCGCGATTGCGGCGTCGGCGGGGGTGATCTGGCTGTCGCCGTTGAGGTCGCCTTTCAGCGACGTATCGCCGCCCCATGGTTGTATGAGTAGATATCTGTCCACAACCTCCCAGTCTGAAGTCATGCGAGCTCAAGTCAGCGCGCCCGCGCCGCAACCATTGCCCACGTAGCTAAACACCCTCAGAAAAGCATTCGATCCTCCTGTCTGGTTATATCCGTTCATGATCATCAACATCCGAGACGCCACTCACCCCATCCATCTTCTAACATAAAAAGGTAACCCATCTGCCACACACTCCGCACAACCGCTGCACATATACCACCCCACACCAGAACCCCCGTCCCGCCCGAGACCAGCAGAATCGCCATCAGCACACACAATCAGGCGACTCTATCCGGCACGGCCCCGCGCACCCGAGGAACCTCCGTGATGTCAGATCAACAAAACAAACATATCCCCGGGGCGAACGGCCACGCCTGAGAACCCTACAGACCCGGGACCCTATATCGCTATGCGCACCCGCGGGACGCACCCGATCTCACTCACCCCGGCGACACCCGGGCTTGCCCGCGCCGCCATCCACTCGATCTGCGGCGTATGCGCCCCTGCCCGCATTCTCGCCCGAAAGAGCCCGGGTTCGCAAACAATCCACAAAAACCCCGCCGCCCGTTATCAGAAATTGTCGAACATAAATTATATAACTGACTTATGGCGTATACTCTTGTGAGGTGAAAATATGACCGATGTGACCAAAGTCGAATTGATTGTAAATGAGATCGAGCAAGTTCCGGAATCATTTCTCGAAGAAATATTGGACTTTATTCGATTTTTAAAGATAAAATCTAAGACAAATAAACTGGAAACTATGATTGCGAGTGAATCGTCCCTCAAAAGAGATTGGCTGAGACCTGAAGAGGATGAA